>JBOGKL010000230.1:0-14247 GCA_050745525.1 Terriglobales bacterium
CCTCCCTGGAGGGCATCTTCGCCGCTCCCGAGGGCGCCGCCGCCGTGGTCGCCGCCCGCCAGCTCTATGCCCAGGGCTGGATGCGACCCGACGAGACCGTCGTGCTCTACAACACCGGCGGCGCGCTCAAATACCTGGACGTGCTGCAATAGCCCGCAGCCCCAAAGCCCGCGCCCAAATCAATGCCCTGCAATAGTAAAGGCGGGCGATCTGGGATCGCCCGCCTTTACTGGTTGCCTCGACTTCAGCTTGTTGGCCCTGCTTCGCTCCTGCGCAGCTACGCAGGGTAATTTGCGCGCTGGGCGCGCAAATTACAAATTACCAGCGCTGCTCGCGCCGGCCGCCACCGCCGCCGCCGCCGCCGTACCCTCCTCCACGGCCACCGCGCGGACCGCTGCTGGAGCGCTCCGGACGCGGTCGCGCCACGTTGACGTTCAACGCGCGGCCATCCACTTCCTTTCCATTCAGGGCAGCGATGGCGTCGTCGCCCTGCTGATCGTCTTCCATTTCCACGAACCCGAAGCCGCGCGAGCGGCCCGTGTCGCGGTCGGTCATGATGCTTACCCGGCTCACCGCGCCAAACGGTTCAAAGGAGTTACGCAGATCGGCTTCGGTCGTCTGAAACGACAGGTTTCCTACAAAGATATTTTTCAACGGAATGGTCCTTCAACGAGAGAGCTATTTGACTTGGCTGTCTATAGCGAATAGGCGGGGCGGGACAGGTTCGTACCGGCGGTCTACAGGCATCGAGCAGAAGGCAAACGCATAACTAATATAGCACGGAACCGGGCGCCCGCAATCCGCCCGGAAGGGGGATTCGCTCCCCCTCGCCTCCGATGCTGCCTAGCCGCGGTTACGCCTGTGCGGCGCTCAGCGCCGCCGGTTCCGGGTTCAGCGAGGTGCGCAGCTCCGGGCTGACCACAAAGTGGACCGACGTGCACGGGGCGATATGAATTCTGCCCCCCGTGCGAGGGTCGCGCCCCGTCCTGGCTCGCCGCGCTACCGGCCGGAATGTGCCAAAGCCGGCCAGAGTGACGCGCCGCCCGCACGCCAACTCCACCGACATTGCTTCTAGAGCCGCGTTCAGCGCCCGTTCCGCCGTCAGGCGCGGAATGCCGCTGGCGCTGGCCATGGCTACGCTCAAATCACTACGGTTCATCTATGCCCTCCAGTATGCCCTCCAGGGGGAATCTGAAGCGGTTTATAGCAAAATATAGCTCAGCATGCAATCTTCTATATTGGGTCGGGGCCACAGCCTGGGGCGCGCCTGCTTTGTTGTGGTCGCCATCGAGGTCGGCCTGTTGCTGCTGACCTTGCCCTGGACGGCGGTTTGGGTGCATGACCTCCAGGGTGCTTCCGGTCTCTGGCATACGTTCTGGCTGAGCCCATATTTCCGCGGTGCCATTAGCGGTTTGGGCCTGTTGAATCTATGGGCCGCCGCCGGCGAAATCACGCACTTCCGCCTCTAGACCGCCCCTGGCTCTACGCCATTAGCAACGGGTCGGGCTGGGCCGACTTCGACGCCCTCGTCCAGGCCGCCCGCGCCGGCGTGGACCTGATCCAAGTGCGCGAAAAACAGCTCCCGGCTGACGAGTTGCTGCGTTTCTGCCGCAACCTCCGGGCCGCGGTTCCCTCTGCCCATTGCCGCCTTCTAGTAAATTCCCGCTTCGATATTGCCCTCGCTGCGGGGCTGGATGGAGTCCATTGCCGCGCGAACGGGCTTCCGGCGTCGCGCCTGCGTGCCCTGGCGCCCCCCGGCTTTCTCATCGGCCAGAGCTGCCATAGCCCGACCGAGGTGGCCGCGGCCGCAGGAGCCGATTTCTGCGTTTTTGGCCCCGTATTTGCCACCCCCTCCAAGCTGTCCTACGGCGAGCCGCTGGGACTGCCCGCTCTCCGCGATGCGGTAGCGGCGAGCCACTGCCCGGTGCTGGCTCTGGGCGGGATTACCGAGGCCACCGCCCCCGCGTGCCTGGAACAAGGCGCGGCCGGAGTGGCCGGTATCCGGTTGGTTTCCACCCTCAACCGGAACCAATGCGCCCGTCTGCGCGTATGCTTGTCCCGGAGGCTCTCATGAGCACGCCCTACCCTCCCTCGACCCCTCCCGGCGGCCCCGGCGGCGGCCCTCCGCCGCGCAACCACGCGCTGCTGGGCGTGGCCGTCGGCATTCTCGTCGTCCTGGTGCTCATTCTCGGCTTTGGCGTTTTCATCGTGCACCGTTTCGTGAGCCGCACCCAGATCGTCACCACCGGCCAGGGCGCCGATCAAACGACGTCCATTCACTCGCCGCTCGGCAACCTGCGGGTGCAGAAAGACGGCGATCGTGCCCGGGTCAACATCGAGACGCCCTTCGGCAACGTGCGCGTGGTTCCAACCCCCGATCTGAGCCGGCTGGACATGACCATCTACCCAGGGGCAACGCAGGTGCTCTCGGGTGCGTCCGGATCACCCTTTGACGGACACGACTTTAGCTTTGACGGCGACAATTCCATGCACGTCGAACACCCTAATGTCGAGGTGTTCCTGCAGGGCGGTGGAGGCTCGCTCGTCATCAACGTCGCCGAGTTTCGCACCCCCGCTCCGGCGGCGCAGGTGGTGTCCTACTATGAGAGCCGGCTCAGCCGCCTGGGCACGGTCGAGCGCCGCTACCAGGGTGCACGCGAGACGCTGCGCCTGAAGCTGTCGGATTCCAATGCGCGCGACGTCTCCGTCGAACGCGGCCGGGACGCCACCTACTTCGTGCTCGTGCGCGTGCAATCGGGCTCAGCCGCCCGCTAGCGTCACTCTTGCGCCAGCGCGCGCTCCAGGATCGTGCCCACGTGGCGCAGATGGCGATCCAGGTCAAAGGCAGCGGCAATCGTGGCCGGCTTCACCTGCGCCTTGATCTCCGGGTCGGCTTCAATCGCCTGGCGGAAGTCGCGTCCCGTCTCCCAGCTTTCCATGGCGTGGCGCTGCACCCAGCGGTAGGCCTGTTCGCGGCTGATGCCGCTCGCGACCAAATCCAACAGCAGTTGGCCGCTGAACACCAGCCCGAACGAGGCTTGCAAGTTCTTCCGCATGCGTTCCGGGTACACCACCAGCCGGTCCATGAGATCGGTGGTTTTGGCGAGCATGTAGTCGGCCAGGATGCAGGAATCAGGCAGCACCACGCGCTCCACCGAGCTATGACTGATGTCGCGCTCGTGCCAGAGCGCGACGTTCTCCAGCCCGGCCTGGGCATTGGAGCGTAACAGGCGCGCCAGCCCGCAAATCTGCTCGCAGGTCACCGGATTCCGTTTGTGCGGCATGGCCGAGGAGCCCTTCTGCCGGGCCGAGAAATACTCCTCGGCTTCGCGCACCTCGGTGCGTTGCAGGTGCCGGATCTCGAGCGCAATTTTTTCCAGCGATGCCCCCAGCACCGCCAGCACGCACAGGAACGCCGCGTGTCGGTCGCGCTGGATCACCTGATTCGACACCGGCGCCGGCTGCAACCCCAGGCGCGCGCAAATCCGCTCCTCCACCTCGGGGCTGAGATGCGCGTAGGTTCCCACCGCGCCGCTGATCTTGCCCACGCGCAGGTCCTCGGCCGCCGCCTCCAGCCGCCGCCGGTTGCGCACGTTTTCGCTGTACCAGTTGGCCAGCTTGAGCCCGAACGTGATGGGCTCGGCGTGGATGCCGTGTGTGCGTCCCACCTGCACGGTGTGCGCGAACTCCCGCGCCCGCCGCTTCAGCACCGCCCCCAGCGCGCTCACACCTTCCCGCAGCAGCCCCGCCGCCTGCTGCAGTTGCAGCGCCTGCGCCGTGTCAATGGTGTCGTTCGAGGTCAGCCCGTAGTGAAAGTAACGCGCCGCCGGGCCCACGTGCTCGGCCACGTTGGTGGTGAAGGCGATGAGATCGTGCTTGACCTCAGCCTCGATTTCGGCGATGCGCGCCGGCTCGCAGGCGGCTTTGGCCTCGATCTCGGCGGCGGCTTCGGCCGGGATGATGCCCATTTCCGCTTCCACCGCGGCCGTGGCCTTCTCCACCACCAGCCACTGCGCAAAGCGGTTCTCCTCGCTCCAGATGCGGCCCATCGCGGGGCGTGTATAACGGGGAATCATGGTTGGCAGGCACTCCTTTCTATTACCCTTTCTATTGCCGTCACCGGGGCCTCTGTTAGAATAACCTCGCTATGTCTGAGCCCGTCCCGCCGGCGCGCGAGAAGGTGCCATTGCTGCGCGAGAAGGCGCAGTTGATGTCCGGCTCCGAAATCGAGCGCACCCTGGTGCGTCTGGCGCACGAGATCGTCGAGAAGAACAACGGCGTGCAGGGTCTGGCACTGATCGGCATCCGCCGCCGCGGCGAGCCCCTGGCGCGCCGCCTCGCCAACCTCGCCGGCCGCATTGAAAACACGCCGGTGCCGGTGGGCACGCTCGACATCACGCTCTATCGCGACGACCTTTCGCCCGTGGGCGTGAAGCCGGTGGTCAAGCCCTCGCAGATTGATTTTCCCATCAACGATCTCAGCGTCATCCTGGTGGACGATGTGCTCTACACCGGACGCACCGTGCGCGCCGCCCTCGATGCCCTCTTCGATCACGGCCGCCCCCGCCGGGTGCAGTTGTGCACCCTGATTGACCGCGGCCATCGCGAGTTGCCGGTGGAAGCCAGCTTCGTGGGCAAGTACGTCCAGACCACCGCCCGCGAAATGGTCGAGGTCAAGCTCAAGGAGACCGACGGCAACGAGCGCGTCCTGCTGGTGGAACCCGTCTGAGCCTGCCTATGAGCGGCGATCCGCAACTCCGGCACCTCCTCGGCATCGAGGGGATGGAGTTGCCGCGCATCGAGAACCTGCTGGCGCTGGCGCAACGCTTTCAGGCTTCCCCGCCGCGGCGCAGTCTCGCCGGCAAGCGCCTGCTGCTGCTGTTCTACGAAGCCTCGACCCGCACACGGACGTCCTTTGAAGTCGCCGCGCGGCGTCTAGGGGCGGAAACGGTGGCCGTCTCCGCCCAGGCCAGCAGCATTGAAAAAGGCGAGTCGCTGCTCGATACCGTCTACACCCTGCGTGCCATGGCCATTGACGGCATCGTGATGCGCCACGGCTCGAGCGGCGCGCCGCACCTGGTGGCCGCTCATTCCGACGTGCCCGTCATCAACGCCGGCGACGGCATGCACGAGCATCCCACCCAGGCGCTGCTCGACACCTTCACCATCCTGCGCCATCGCGGCCGCATTGCCGGGCTCAAGGTCGCCATCGTGGGCGACATTCTGCACAGCCGCGTGGCCCGCTCCAACCTGCTGCTGCTGTCGCGCTTGGGTGCCGAGGTGCGTCTGTGCGGGCCGCGCACGCTGCTGCCGCCCGCCTTTACCGCCTACGGTCCCGGCGTGCGCCTGTTCGGGGAGCTGGAGCCGGCGCTGTCAGGCGCCGACGTGGTGATGGTGCTCCGCATTCAGATGGAGCGCATGCGCGAGAGCTTTTTCCCCAGCGAAGCCGAGTACGTCCACCGTTTCTCGGTCACCGGCGAGCGCCTGCGCGTGGCCCGTCCCGACGCCCTGGTGATGCATCCGGGGCCTATCATGCGCGGCGTCGAGATTACGGCCGAGGTGGCCGACTCGCCGCAATCGGTGATCCGCGAGCAGGTGGAAAACGGCGTGCTCGTGCGCATGGCGGTGCTGCACGAGGCCCTGGGTGGAACGCTATGAACCTGATCCTCAAGAACGGCCGCCTCTTCGATCCCGCGCGCGGCGTGGATCAGAGCGGCGATGTGGTGCTGCAGGACGGGCGCATCCGCGGCCTCGGTCCCGACATTGCCGCCGCCGGTCCGGGCGTGCTCGACTGCCGCGGCTGCATCGTCGCTCCCGGCTTCATTGACCTGCACGTGCATCTGCGCGAGCCCGGCTTCACCTACAAGGAAACCATCGCCAGCGGCACGCGCGCCGCCGCCGCCGGCGGCTTCACCGCCGTGTGCGCCATGCCCAATACCGAACCGGTCAACGACAATGCCGGCGAGACCACTTACTTGCGCCAGCGCGCGCTCGAATCCGGCCTGGCCCGGGTCTATCCGGTGGGGGCGATTACCGCCGCCAGCGCGGGCGAGCATCTGGCCGGGCTGGGGGCCATGCACGCGGCCGGCGCGGTGGCCTTCTCCGATGACGGCCGCCCCGTGATGAACGCCCAGATCCTGCGCCGTGCCCTCGAGTACGCGAGCATGCTGGGCGTGCCCGTCATCGAGCATGCCGAGGATCTGCATCTGTCGGCCGGGGGCTCGATGCACGCCGGCGCGGTGGCGCTGCGCCTCGGCCTGCGCGGCATCACTTCCGCCAGTGAGGCCGCCATGGTGGCGCGCGATCTGCTGCTGGCCGAAGAAACCGGCGCCCACCTGCACATCGCCCACGTCTCCACCGCCGCCTCCGTCCGTCTGCTGCGCGAGGCCAAGGCGCGCGGCGTGCGCGTGACCGCCGAAGTCACCCCTCACCACTGCACCCTCTGCGATGAGGACCTGGTCCCTTACGACACCAACTTCAAGATGAATCCGCCCCTGCGCAGCGCCGCCGATCGCGAGGCCGTGATCGCCGCCCTGGCCGACGGCACCCTCGACGCCTTCGCCACCGATCACGCCCCGCACGCCGCGCACGAGAAGCAGCAGGAGTTTGACCGCGCCCCGTTCGGCATCATCGGGCTGGAAACCGCTCTCCCGCTCGGCCTGCGCCTCGTCACACAGGGCCGCCTCACCCTCGCCCGCCTCGTGGATGCGCTCAGCAGCGCGCCTGCCCGCGCCTTCGGCCTGCCCGCGGGCGCGCTCGAGCCTGGCGCGATCGCCGATCTTACCGTCTTCGATCCGGAGGCCGAATGGGTCTACGATCCCGCCCAAGGCGCATCGCTCAGCCGCAATTCGCCCTTCGCGCGCTGGAAACTGCGCGGCCAGGCTGTGTACACCATCGTGGGCGGCCGCGTCGTCTACGCCCGCATTGACCGGCGCGGGACCCCACTCGGCTGCGCCGAGTGACCCGCTGAACGCTCAACCGGGCTGGAGGCCCGGGGCGCCAGCCCGGTCGAGCGGGAACGGCGGGCAACTAGCCTACCGGAATCTTGAGATTTAAGTTCAGGTCCTCGCGCATCAGGTACTGCGAGTCCACGCGCAGGTTGCTCTTGTGTCCCTTCCACTGCGCGTACAACTGGTAGGTGACGTTGGCCTGTAACTGGTGGAAGCTGTAAGCGCCGTTGGCGTCCGTGATGACGGTGTGGATCACCTTCGTCTGCGTGTTCTTCAAGTACACAATCGCGCTGGACAAGGGCTGGCCCAAGGCGTCGAGCACCACGCCATGAACGCTGCGCCCCAGTTTCGGCGCTTGCTGCGCAGCGGCGGCCAGCCCCAGCAGCAGCAGCAGCGGAAGGCCGAGCTTACGCCCGCTTCGGCTCATTCGTCGCCGCCGTCCACTTGGTCGAGGCCGTCGTCGGAGCTGTCCTCCTCGTCGTCCTCGTCCTCATCCTCCTCGTCGTCGTCCTCGTCGTCCTCGTCGAGGTCTTCGTCGTCCTCGTCGTCCTCGTCGAGGTCGTCGTCCTCGTCCTCGTCTCCATCACTGCGCATCCGCTCGATCTCAAGCGGATGCAGGTTGACGACCTCGCTATCAGCGCCGCAGTCTTCGCAATGCACGATGCCGCCTTCCATCAGCGCTTCCACGTCCAGGTCCAGGTCGGCTTCACAAGCAGGGCAGTTCACAATCATCCTCCCGAACAGGGGCGCTTCCTCCCCCGTCTAAAACTAAGATACACAGGTTCGCGGCCATGCGGCTACGGGGCGGCTAGAGCAAACCCAGCGTAGGAATAGCACGCTTCGGGAGGCGCGTGCGGCTTTTCCTGGTGTCCAAGCCGCGGGCGGGACGTTCCGCCGGGCTACAGCGAAGCTGGATTTGCTCTACCGGCCCATCCACGCCACGTTTCATAATGGTGATCAGCCCGCATGCACGCCGAGGAACACTGGCGCGAGTTCCCGCAGCACCCAGTCTTGGGGGTGGGTGTTGTGGTGGTGCAAGACGGAGCGGTTCTTTTGATTGAACGCGGCCATGCCCCGCTTGAAGGTCTGTGGAGCGTACCCGGAGGGGTGGTCGAGCTCGGTGAAACCGTGCGCGCCGCTGCCGAGCGTGAGGTGCTCGAGGAGACCGGCATCGCGGTCGGCGTGGATCGCCTGCTCACCGTAGTGGAGCGCATGGAGCGCGATGCGGCGGGCAAACTCCGCTTTCATTATCTTCTGGTCGAGTTTGCGGCCAGCCCGCGCGATGCGCGCTCCCAACCGCGCGCGGCCCCCCGAGCCGCCAGTGATGCGCGGCAAGCGCGCTGGGTGGCGTGGGGTGAGCTTGGCCATTATCCCTTGGTGCCGGATTTGGACGAGGTGCTGGCCCTGGTGCGGTGATGTTACAATAGCCTCCGCGCTATGTCCGGACATTCCAAATGGGCCACCATCAAGCACAAGAAGGCCGCCACTGACGCCAAGCGTGGCCGCATCTTCACCCGCCTGATCAAGGAAATTGCCATTGCCGCCCGCGCCAGCGGCGGGGATGTGGACAGCAACCCGCGTCTGCGCAGCGCCATCATCGCGGCCAAGGCCGAGAACATGCCCGCCGACAACATCAAGCGCGCTATTCAGCGCGGGACGGGCGAGTTGCCTGGCATTCAATACGAGGAATTTTCCCTCGAGGGCTACGGTCCCGGCGGCGTCGCCGTCCTGTTGGACATCACCACCGACAACCGCAACCGCACGGTCAGCGAAATTCGCCACCTGATGGCCAAAAATCACGGCAACATGGGCGAGGCCGGCAGCGTCGCCTGGATGTTCAAAAAGCGCGGCACGCTGTCGGTGCCCAAATCCGCCGCCGCCGAAGATGATCTGATGGGCCTGGTGCTTGAGGCCGGCGCCGACGACATGCGCGACGACGGGGAAAGCTGGGAAGTGCTCACCGCCCCGGATGCCTTCGAGCCCGTGCTCACCGCCGTCAAGGAGCGCAAGATCGAGCCCAGCAACGCCGAGGTCGCTATGATCCCGCAGAACTACATCAAGCTCAGCGGCAAGGAAGCCGAGCAGATGCTCAAGCTGCTCGACGCCCTCGACGACAGCGACGACGTCACCCACGTCTACTCCAACTTCGACATGGACGAGGCCGAGCTGGCCAGCGCCTAGGGGCGCCGGTCAGGCGTCGCGCGGCAGCAAACGCGGCTTGGTGGCGAGTTTCACCGCCCCAAAATGCCGCAGATCCAGAGTGGCGATGGCATCGGCTCGCAACCGCACCGCCGCGGCCATCACCATCGCATCCACGTAGCCAAGCGGCAGGCCGCGGTAGCGGCCGATGATCTGGGCGGCCTGGAGCAAGTCATCCGCCCGGCCCCACTCGACCGTGAACCGTTCTGCGGCCACGTCCTCCAGAAACAGTCTGGCAGCGGCGGCGCCCACATGGCGGGAAAGCAGGTAGTCGGTCTCGGGCAACACGGCGGCCGGAATGATCCACGACTCCGGCGCGCTGCGAAAGAGCCGTGTCACCGCCGCATGCGTGGTTTCGCTGCGATCGAGCAGCGCCAGCAGTGCGCTCGTATCGCAGACGACGGTCAATTCGATTCACCGAAGCCGGCCAGGTAATCGTCCGCGTTTTGTCCCAGGTCGGGACGCCCGCTGCTAAAAGCTCCCAAGCTGCGTGGCAGGGCCCGGCGTGTGTGGCGAGCGGCAAATTCCGCTACTGCCTGCCGCACCAGCGCCGCGGGCGTGCGCTTCATCCGCCGCGCAACGGTCTGCAGGGCGCGGTACGCCTCTTCGTCCAGATAAACCGTCGTCTTCTGCATGCTATTACCATATACCATATATGGTAACGCGGCAAGGCGGGTCAGCGGCCAAGAGCGGCGTCTCCGCGGTTCACTTTCCGCGTCGCTTCGGCTTGTCGAACGCTGACACCGATTCAACCCAGCGCAGCGCGTCTTCCTCGTCGCAGCTGGGCAGGCGGTCGATGTGGGTGGCGATCCGCTTCCTGACCCAAAGCAAGCAAGTATCGGGTACCAGCAGGCGGACTTCGCGCAGTCCCGCCTGTTGACGGCGTGGCTGCGTTATCCGAACCGCTTTTTCCGCCGCCATGCGATCACGCTAGCACGCTGCGGCGGTTCGGCCGGACCAGGGCCGGCCCTTGGACCAATCCAGCTTCGTTCCCAGATAAATAAAAGGGCCTCGCTTGCGCGAGGCCCTCAGGGGTCGGCTCGTCGAGCCCGTTGCCCCACACAGTGAAAGCTTACTGAAATACAGCCGGCAATCACCGCTCAAGTACACCCATATCCTATTGCGCTATACTGCGCGAGTCAAGGAGCATCTATGACTGCTGAGATGGACAGGCGGCCGCTCATTCTCGGACTGGACATCGGTTCGGCCTCCATCGGCTGGGCGCTGGTGGACCGCGCGGGTGATGCGGTGGTAGCGGCCGGGGTGCGGATCTTTCCGGCGGGCGTCAATGATGCCGACTTCGCCCAAGGCCGGCCAGACTCGTCGAATAATGCCGAGCGCCGCCGCTACCGGATGCAGCGGCGGAAAACGCGCCGGCGTGCCGGCCGCCAGCGCTCGTTGTTTCTCCTACTACAGCGCCACGGCTTGCTCCCCGGTCCTTACGACGCCACGCTACCGGCCAGCCAGGCTGCCGACCCCCAGCACCGCCACGCGATACTGACGAAGCTGGACTCCGCGCTACTGGAGCGATGGTCCGCCGATCCCAAACTGGCGCGACTGCCCGCGCCCGCCCAGGTTCTGCCCTATTTTCTTCGCGCCCACGCCCTCGATCACGCACTCGCGCCGGAAGAGGTGGGCCGCGTGCTCTACCATCTCGGCCAACGCCGGGGATTTAAATCCAACCGGAGAGATTCCGTGACCGAGCGCCAGGAGAAAAAGCAGAAGGAAGCCGACGACGCTTCCAGGGTCAAGGGAGACATCCTCCTTCTCGAGCAGGAAATGGCCACTGCCGGCTCGCGAACCCTCGGCGAGCACCTCTCGCGCCTGGATCCAGCGGCGGCCAAAATCAGGCGCCGCTGGACGGGCCGCAAGATGCACGAGGCCGAGTATGCGGCCATTTGGGCCGCGCAAGTGCCGCACCACACCGTGCTCACGCCGGAGCTGCGGTCGAGGATCGGGAACCTGCTTTATTTTCAGCGCCCGGTCGGCAATGGCAGGCCCGGTGAATGCGAGCTAGAACCGGGTCAAAAGCGCGCCTGCATGGCCAAGCTGGCCGCCCAGCGGTTTCGCTTGCTGCAGAAGGTCAATGACCTGCGCCTTGTGGGTCCGGACGAGGCGCCGCATGATCTTGACCAGGCGGAACGCGTAGCCCTACTCGACGCCCTGGAGCGCGAGGGCGGCCTGACCTTTGCCGCCGTCAAAAAGATCGTGCACGTGCCCAAGGGCTACCACCTCAACCTCGAACGTGGCGGGGAAAAGAAACTGCCCGGCAATCAGACCGCCAAGGCTATGCGAGCCGTGTTCGGCGACCGTTGGGAAGCCATGTCTCCCGCCCAGCAAGACAAGGCCGTGGAGGATTGGTTGCTGGCAATTGACGATGAGGCTTTCACCGCCCTGGGCCATCGGCACTTCGGCCTTGAAGGCGAGGCGCTGCAGGCCTGGAGTGGACTCGAGCTGCCGCAGGGCTACGCCAAGCTTTCTCTCGCCGCGCTTCGCCGCCTGCTGCCGCTTATGGAGCAAGGCCAATCTTTTAAGGCCGCCGAAACTGCGATCTACGGCGATCGCTTCTCCGGGGGCGTAGTCCACGACCGGCTCCCTGCAGTCGTAAAGACTTCGCTCAACATCCCGAATCCCGCCGTCATGCGCGCGTTATCCGAACTGCGGCAATTGGTCAATGCCATCACGCGCGAGTACGGCAAACCCTGGGAGGTCCGCATCGAGCTGGCACGGGACCTCAAGCGCAACGCCAAACAGCGCGCCATGATGGCCAAAGGCATGCGCCAAAACGAGTCGCAGCGCGAACGTCTGGCCAAGCGCATCACCGACGAGGTCGGTCTCGCGCACCCCTCCAACACGGACAAGCTGATCGCCGCGCTTTGGGAGCAGTCCAAAGGCACCTGCCCCTATTGCGGCCAGCCGATTAACTTCCGTGATGCCTTCGGCGGCCAGGCAGCGCAGATAGATCACATTCTGCCGCGCAACCGGTTCCCGGATGACTCCTTCAGCAACAAGGTGCTGGCGCACGCTGGCTGTAATCAGGGAAAGGGCGGCCGCACCCCGTTCGAGGCCTTCGGGGCTGACCCGGACCTGTGGGACCAGATCCTGCAGCGAGTCAAGGCCTGGGAAGACCCGGCCAAGCTGCGTGCCTTTCAAGTCTCCAAAAATGCCGACCTGGATGCCGCCGCAGAGGGCTCCTTTGCTGCCCGCCGGCTGAACGATACGCGCTACGCCAGCACGCAGGCGGTCCGCTACCTGGGCGAGTTATACGGCGGGCGTGATGCCGCGCGATCCGACGGCACCCGCCGGCAGGTCATTTTTGCAACCTCCGGCGTTACCACCGCAGCCCTGCGCAAAGGCTGGTGCCTGGAGGAAATCCTCGGCCGCCTGAATGCCACCGGGAAGAACCGGCTCGATCACCGCCATCATGCCGTGGACGCCGTCGTGATCGCGCTCACGTCGCCGGCTGCGATCCAGCAACTCGCGTTTGCGGCCGCAGCCGACGCCTCGGGTCGCGGCCGCATTTCGTCCAAGACCCTGGTTGCCCCCTGGCCGAATTTTGTCGACAGCATTCGTCCGGTGATCGAGCGCATACAAATCTCGCACCGCCCCAACCATCGCCTTCGCGGTTCACTGCACGCCGATACTGTCTATAGCCGCAATCACCTCCAGGGTGAGCGCGAATTCGCTCATGTGCGCAAATGGGTCTACGGTATCAAGAACGTGGATGACATTGTGGATTCCCGCGTGCGCGAGGCCGTCCGTGCGAAGCTGGCGGAGTTGGGCAACGATTCCCGCAAACTCCAGGACAACTGGCCAACGCTGCAGACCCGCAACGGCGCCTCGGTGGCGATCAAGAAGGCGCGCTTGCGCGCTCGAGTTGGCACCGCTCCGATTGGGAGGGGTCCGCGCGAGCGGCACATCGCCGAATCCGGCAACCACCACGTGGCGATCTTTGCCGGTCGCTATGCCCGCCGTAGGGAACGCTGGCAGGCGGTGGTCGTGAGCCGGCTCGAGGCCGCCCAGCGCCGCGCGCGCGGACTTCCCGTGATCTCGCATCAATGGCCCGGCGAGGGCGAGTTTGAGTTCCAGTTTTCGCTAATGGGCGGCGATCTGGTCGAAATGGCGGGTGAAAACGGCGAGCCGCCTGAGGCACGCGTGGTGAGGACTATCAGCGAGGACAGCAAAGGAAGGATCGAACTGGACTTTGTTGCGCACAGTCACGCAGCCCAGGTCGGCGACTTGAGACGCGCGGGCCAGTACGACCGCGTCGGGCGCACAGATGAATTGCGCGAGCGGGGCTGCCGCAAGTTGACCGTCGATGTCCTTGGGCGGCTCCATGAGGCGCACGGCTGACCATGAATGCCGCACGCATCGTGGATGTTGCTGACAACGCCATCAGTTTGAGCGTGCGCGACGCGCAGCTGCGCGTCCGCCTCGCCGGGGGCGGCGAAATGACGACGCCCTTGAGCGAACTCGCCGCGCTCGTCATTTCGAATCCCGCCGTGACCATGACCCAGGCAGTAATCGCGGGCGTGGCGGAGGGGGGCGGTGCAACGGTTATCTGTGATCGCAAACATCTGCCCGCGGCGGTAATGCTTCCCGTCCAGGTGCACGTGACTCAGACCGAACGCTTCTCGGCGCAGGTCCGAATGACGGCGCCTCTCCGAAAGCGACTGTGGCAGCGCATAGTGATCGCTAAAATTCGCGCCCAGGCGCGCCTGCTCGACTCGCTGCACGGCGATGATAGTGGCCTCGCTCAAATGGCCGCACGCGTTCGTTCGGGAGACGGCGCCAACCTCGAGGGACAGGCGGCGCAGCGCTACTGGCCCCGCTTGTTCCGAGATCCTCATTTCCGCCGCGGCCGCGAAGGGCCGGATCAGAATTCACACCTCAACTACGGCTACGCCGTACTTCGCGCCGTGGTGGCCCGTGCTCTGTGCGGCGCCGGTCTCCACCCTTCGCTCGGGCTTCAGCACCACAATCGCTACGACCCGTTCTGCCTTGCTAATGACCTCATGGAGCCGTTCCGGCCCATCGTGGACCGCGCGGTCTATCTCTGGGTTCAGGACCACGACCCTTCGCTTCCCTTGGACAGGGA
>JBOGKL010000231.1:0-9693 GCA_050745525.1 Terriglobales bacterium
TCCGGGCCGCAGCCCCTGAACCTGGAGGCGGCCAGTCGCGCCGGCATCACCGTGCACGAGCAAGGGACGATTTACGATGTCCGCCGCAAGCGCCGGGTGCAGGTCTTGATCCATGCCATTCCCTGGCGCGGGCTGGGGGGGGTGCTCGAAGGTTCGGTGGTGGTCATCTCCGACCTGACCGCGGTCAAGGACCTCCAGACCCGGTTGCTCGACATGGCGCGGCAAGCCGCAGTGGGGAGAATGTTCTCGGGCCTGAGCCATGATTTCAATCACGCGCTCGACATCGTGCGCCGCGCTCTGGCGGTGCTCGACATGAACGAAAACGCGTCCCCGGAGGAGCGGCGCAAGTACCGCGTGATGATTGACCGGGCGGCAGTGGAGGGCAGCCAAATCGTCCGCCGTCTGCGCGACTATCTGGCCGGTGGAGGCGACCCGACGCCGGTCAACCTGGCCACCCTGGCGCAGCAAGCCATCGAGCTCACCCGCCCGCTGTGGCGAAACCGGGAGGGCCTGGAAATTGTGACCTCGTTCGATCCGGTTCCCGCCATCATCGGCCAACACAACGACCTGCAGCGCGTGCTGGTCAACCTGCTGTTCAACGCCATCGAGTCCATCGGCGCGTCGCCCGGCCGCATCATCGTGCACACCGAAGCCGACTTCGCTCATGTGCGCGCCTCGGTCGAGGATAGCGGCCCCGGCATTGCGCCCGATCAACTGCCGCGCCTGTTTGACGCTTACTTCACCACCAAGCCGCAGGGGCTCGGTCTGGGCCTGTTCAGCGCCTCGCAGATCGCGCAGGCGCATGGCGGCACGCTGCGCGCCACGAGCGAGCCCGGCCGCGCCACCCGTTTTACGCTGGAGCTGCCCAGAGAAGAAGCGCAGCAGGCGGCTTAGCGCGCTGGGGCATTTGCTGCCCCGAGCGGCGCCAGAACGGCGAAGAGGACTTAACGATGGTGCCGCAGAAGGGACTCGAACCCCCACTCCCTTGCGAGAACGTGGACCTGAACCACGCGCGTCTGCCAGTTCCGCCACTGCGGCACGCCGGATTATTTTACCTCAGGTGAGCGCGCGCCTGAGGATTCGTGCGTTTCCCGGCGGCAACGGCTTCCGCGACGCGAGCATCGCAGGCATCATTAGCCCCACCCCAAAGGAGTTCCGATGCCGCACGAGAACTTGTCCCAACTCAAAACCCTGCTCGTAGACGAAATGGAAGACTTGCTCCACGCCGAAAATCAGCTCGTCAAGGCCCTGCCCAAGATGGCCAAAGCCGCCCATTCGACCCAACTGCGGCAGTGCTTCAACGATCACCTGGAGCAGACGCGCGGCCATATCGAGCGCTTAAATCAGGCCTTCGAACTGCTGAACGTCAAGGCCAAGGCGCAAACCTGCAAGGGGATGCAAGGACTGCTGGAAGAGGGCGAAGAGAGCATCAACGAAGCCAAGGACCGGGATTCCTCCAGCGCCGACCTGGGAATCATCATCGCCGCGCAGAAGGTCGAGCACTACGAGATCTCCGGCTACGGGTCGCTGCGCACGCTGGCCGACCGCATCGGCGAGATGCAGGTCGCGCGCCTGCTGGCCGACACGGAGGCCGAGGAGCGCATCGCCGATGAGCGCCTTACCGATGTGTCACAGCCGCTGTTCGCCAAAGCGGCGTGACTTCGACCCCGCCGCGCGCCAGGCGCGCTCAGCTCGTGCTGGCAGCCCAGTCCGGAGCCGACCAAGAGGCTACCTCGGCACGGGTCGGCTTGGGCCTGGATTCCAGGTAAGACTCGATTTCGTGCAGCAACGGCGCTACGCCCTCCACCAGGTGGAACATCTTTCTCTTCTGTTCCCACCGGCACACGACAATGCCGGCCCGCTGTAAACGCGCCAGCGAATGAGAAACCCGGCTCTGCTCGTAATCCAGAGATTCCGCAATCTGCGAGACCGTGGCGCCCTGGTGGCGCAGCAACTGAACAATCGTCATTCGGGACGAATTGGACAGTGTGGAAAAAAAGTCCTTGTATTGGTTGTGTTCCATTTCCGTTTCCGTAGCCTCGGCGTCCCTTCGTCCAGGCGCCTACCACTCACAACGGGTGGCTCGGGGCAAAGTTACAGTTTGTGGATAAAATTTATCGTTCTGACAAGTCTTCATCTGCCGTCCAGTCTTGTGTCTCAATGCCTTCGGGCAGGCTGGCCACCAGCGCTTTGGCCTGCGGGAACCTGAGTCGCAGTACCCGGCTGTTGACTTGCTCGGCTTCCAACCACAAGCCATCCGGCATTTCCGCCGCTCCGACTAGCTCAAGCCCCCATCGGCCAAACTGCTCCACTACGTCTGGAGTTGCCGACGGATCGTCTCCTACGCTGGCGATGCGCCGGCATCCGCAACCGCGGAAAAACGCCACCGCGTGATTCAGTTCCATGAGCCGGCGGCGGGTGGTGGAAAACGCCCGGACGGCGTAGTCGGCCTCGGCATCGGGGTCCTGGCGCAAGGCCAGCACCAGCTTTTGCGCCCCTTCCAGCGGCGTATATCTGCCGCGGGCTGCTTGGCGGACGAGCCAGGCGCCGTGCTCGAGTTCGAGCGTCGGGTCGGGTTCCGTAGCGCCGCTGGGCAGCAACTCGAGCAGACGGCGTAAGCTTTCCCCGGCGCCTTGAGCCGAGGCGTGCGCCTGGGCGGCCACCACGGGACCGGCCCAGGCGGGTTGGGGCGGATCGAAGGCCTCGAGCAGGGCCTCGGCCAGCGCTTGCGCATCGTCGGGCGCGGCGAGGAATCCGTTGACGCCGTGAATGATCTGCTCGGCCAGGCCTCCGACCGCGGAGGCGACGGCACGCGCGCCCGCGGCTTGCGCGCCGGCCAGCAGCCTGCTGTAGGGTTGTTGCCAGCGCGGAGGCACGACAACCACCGGACAGGCCGCCAGCAGCGCCGGCAGTTGCGCGGAGGAAACCGCGTCATGAAAGACGGTCTCGTGGCGCTCGGCGATGCCGGCGCGCAGCCGCATCTGCTCCTCGGCGGCGTGGACGCCGACCACCTCGAGGCGAACCGGAAGAGCGAGCTGGTCGAGGGCGCCGCCGAGCAGCTCCGCGCCGCCGGCGTGTCCTACGCCGCCGGCGAACAGCAGCCGTCTGGGGTGAGCCGGCAGGTCCACAGGAAGGCCCGATGCCGCGGGGCTGCGCTCAAATTCAAGCCGCGGCGCAATCACGGCGATGCGCTCGGGCGGCGCGCCCTGCTCGATCCAGAAGTCGCGCGCAAAGCGCGAGCTCGCCACCAGCGCGTCGGCGCGGATGAGCGCCGTGCGCCAGTCCTGCGGCCGATGCCGGTAGAGCACCATGCGCAGCGGCAACTCGGCCGCTCGGCGCATGGCGCCGCTCACGCACCAGGCGCATTTCCAGCCCGTGCGCCCGGGGCCGCTGCAGGGCTCCTCGCTGCGGTGCCAGAGGCGGCGCGTGGGACACAAGGGCGTAAAGTCGTGCAGAAACACCGCGTAAGGAACGCCGCGCTCGCGCAGGTCCATGAGAAACGAGGGGCTCAATGCCCCGAGGTGCTGCACGAACACGGCGCCGGGCTGGGCGGTATCGAGCGCGCGATGCCAGGCCGACGATTCGCTCTCGCCCGCCGCCGGGGTAAGCACCTTCAGACCCTCCCAGGCGGCCGGGGCGGGACCGGGCTGCGAAGTCAGGCTCAGCACGTAGCCGCCCAGCGCCCGCGCCACTTCCCAGGTAAATTGCTCTACTTGGCCGGTGGATTGCGGGTACAGCGCATTCACAATTTGCAGCAGCGGCGCCACGGCCCATCCTACCGCGTCCGCAGCACGCCGGTGGCGGCGCTACGCCCGGAGGCGATGCAATCAGGCACGCCCACCCCCTCGAACGCATTCCCGGCCAAGGCCAGCCGCGGATAGCGCACCAGGGCGGCGGCGATGCGCCGCAGCCGCTCGGCGTGTCCGACGGTGTATTGGGGCATGGCGCGCGGGGCGCGCCGGAGGCGGACGAAATCGGGCTCTTGCGCCACCCCGAGTGTGCGGTGCAGATCCGCGCGCGCCCGGGCCAGGATGCCCTCGTCGCTCAAGGTCGTGGCGGATTCGCCATAGAACAGCCGCAGCAGGGCGCCACCAGCGGGGGCGCGCCCGGCAAACTTTTGATGAGCGAAGGTGCAGGCCAACAGCGCAGGGATTTGGCCGGTGGTCTCGCCGCCGGCGACGAGAAAGCCATGACCGGCCGGCAGCGCGGGAGCGGTGCGGAAGGCCAGATTGGCGTTGACCGACGAAGCGTAGGGAATTTCCGCGAGCGTTGACGCCAGCGCGAGGTCAAGCTCCTGTAGCAGGTCGGCAGCTTGCCAGGCGGGCAGCGCGACAATAACGCCTTCGGCGGCGACGATCTCGCCTCCTTCGAGCGCGAGCAGGTAGCCGCTGTCTCGTCGGAGCAGGCGCGCAACCCGGCTGCGGGTGCGCACGCGTGCGCGCAACCGCTGCGTGAGCGCCGCGACCATGCCCTCCATGCCGCCGCGCAGGGTCAAAAATACCGGGCCACCCGCGCCGCGGCGTGCCCTCGGTTGCAGGGCGGCGGCGGAGAGCTGATCGGCGGCGCCGCCATAGACCCCGGCGGCGAGAGGCTGCACGATGGTTCTCGCCAGCTCCCGGCCCGCGCGCGCGCCGAAGCGCCGCTCGAGGTACGCCGCGGCCGTTTCTGTCGCCTCCGGCGCCACGGGCGCGCGGCTCCAGTGCAGCGCCACGGCGGTCTTGGTCGCGGGCGACAGCAGCGGCGAGCGCAGCAGCGGTGCGAGCCGTGTCGGCGCCAGCATGCGCCATCCCGCCGGCAGGGGCAGCATCCGTCCCTGATACAGCAGGCGCGGCCCGCCCGGCTGCGGCTGGGCGCCGATCAGTTCCTCGGTCAAGCCCAGTTCCTGGCACAGCTCCACCGCGGCCGGCTTGGTGGCCAGAAACGAATCCGGGCCGCCCTCGTAGACAAATCCATCTTCGCGGCCGGTCGAGATGACGCCGCCGGGACGCGTATCCGCTTCGAGCAGAAGAAAATCTTCCCCGGCCCGGTCCAGGGCCCAGGCCGCCGCCAATCCGCTGATGCCGCTGCCGACGATAACGATCATGAGGTGGTCAGGGTGAGTGCCGCGGTGCCATAATGCCCGGACAGGAACATTTCCTTGCGGAGGAACATCCAGTGACGAGAGATCGGATTGCGCGCGTTGGCCGGGCGCTGCTGCCCATTCTAGCCCTAATGCTGGTGCTGCCTTTGGCGGCGCAACGGCGCTTCGTCCGCCGCCCGCCGCAGGGCCATCCTTACGATCCCAGCCCGACCGATCCGGCGCCCATCGTGACCCATCATCAGATTCAAATCGGCGGCCAGACCTATTCCTACACGGCCACGGCCGGGCGCATCCCGGTGCCCGACGCCAAGGGCAAGACCGAGTGCCACATCTTTTTCGTGGCCTACACGCTTGACGGCGCGCAAAAGAACACCCGGCCGCTGTCTTTCATCTATAACGGCGGACCGGGTGAGCCCGCCATCTGGGTGCAGATGGGCGGCTTCGCGCCCCGGCGCATCGAGCTGCAGGAAAACGGCACGCTGCCGCCGCCGCCTTATCAGCTGGTGGATAACCAGCAGAGCTGGCTGCCGTTCACCGATATGGTCTTCATTGACCCCGACGGCACCGGCTACAGCCGCGCCGTCAACGCCGCCGCCCTCAAGTACACCTCGAGCGTGGCCGGGGACCTGCAATCGCTCAGCGCCTTCCTCCGCCTCTACCTGTCGCACTACGAGCGGCTGGCCTCGCCGCTGTTTCTGGCCGGCGAGAGCTATGGCACGTTCCGGTCGGCGGGCCTGGCGGGTTATCTGGCGCAGAAGGGCATTGCGCTCAACGGCGTCATTCTGCTTTCGAGCGTGCTCAACATGCACACGCTTGATGAGTCGCAAGACAACGATCTGCCCGACGTTATGTTTCTGCCCACCTACACCGCCATTGCCTGGTATCACAAGAAGCTGCCGCCCGATCTGGAGAAGCTGACCCTGCCGGCGGTGGTGGCGCAAGCCGAGCACTGGGCCACCAACACCTACATGATGGATCTCGAGGCGGGTGACGCGCTGCAGGGGGCGGCGCGGCAGCAGGCCATCGCGCAGTTGGCGCGCTACACCGGTCTCGACCCGCAACTGCTCGACAACTACAACCTGCGCATCAGCAGTTCCCTGTTCGAGAGCTCGCTTCTGCGCGGCGAAAAGCGCGCGGTGGGCCGCCTCGACGGCCGCATGACCAGCTTCAACCGCGTTCCCGGCAATCCCTACAACGACTTTGATCCGAGTTGGGTGCAGCGGCCGGTCTACACCCAGATGTTCCTGAAGTACGTGCGCGAGAACCTGGGCTACAAGACCGATGACGTCTACGGCGGCGGCATTGATCCCTGGCAGTTCAACATGGGCTACAACCAGAACATGAGCACGCTGCTGGAGAGCGCGTTCGCCAAAAATCCCTACATGACGCTGATGCTGGCGGCCGGGTACTACGATCTGGCCTGCCCGATGTTCGAGGCCGAGTACAGCATGCGCCACCTGTTCCTGCCCCCGGCGGAACAGGGCAACATCATCATCCACCATTACCAGGTGGGACACATGATCTACCAGGATGCCGGCGCCCGCGCCAAGCTGGCGCGCGACGTCGCGCAGTTCATCGCCTCCGCCACGCACGAGCAGCCGCGGAACTTGACGCACTGAAGCGTCTACTCTCCGGCGTAGTCAATCTCGAGGCGGCGGACGCGCCAGGCGGCCAGCCACAGCAGCAGCGCGGCGGCGACGATCACGCCCAGAACGTCCCAGCCGGGGGCGAGCGCGTTGCCGCTGGTCGCCAGTAGCGCGAACAGCGACGAGGTTTCCGGGCCCGAGGCCATGCGCACCGGCAGCAGGCCCACCAGGTAGTACAGGATGCTGATGTGCTTCAGCATCGAGGGCAGAAACGGGTTCGCCGCCTCCCACAGCAGCAGCACCACGGCGGGCACGATGGGATTGCGCGTGTACATCCCCACCACCAGGAAGAATGCCCCGTAACCCACGCAGGCGAGCGCGGTGACGCCGATGTAGGCGGCGAGCTGGGCGCCGCCGTGCTGCACGGCGAAGAACTGCGCCCGCGCCAGCGGGTCCAGTTGGCTGCCCAGGAAGACAATCTGCAGCGCCACGCTGCCGCAAAAAATGACGATCGCCGCCGCCAGCCCGGCCAGAAATTTTCCCGCCAGCACCACCTCGCGCCGGATGGGCGCCAGAAAGTAGAAGTGCAGGCTGCGGTCGAGCATCTCGCCCCGGAACAGCCGTAGGAACAATCCCAGGCAGCCGAAGAACACCACCAGCCGCAGCGTGAAGAACTCATACAGCGAGGCGAACACGCGGCTGCTGTCGGCAAAGCTGGGCGCCGGGCGCCGTTGCCAGGAGGCGAGCACGCCGTCGCGCAACACGAGCCGGTAGGTCGCCTCGGGTGTGGCGTAGGTCAGAAAGACGAAGTCGAGGCGCTGGCGTCCGCGGCGCACCTCGCTGCGGAACTGCTCGGCCGGCGGGCCCAACTGACGCGTGATTTGCGCCTCGCTCATGCCGGTGGCGAGCGAGGCAAAATCGCTGGCGCTGAGATGCCGGCCGCTGGCCCGCCAGACCGCGCGCTGTTCAGCACGGTAATGCACCCGCGCGCCGTACATGGCAACGAGGGCCAGCGGCGCCAGCGCCAGCACGTAGATCCAGATGCTGCGCCGCGACCACAGCGCTTTGGCCAGCTCCAGCCGGAACACGGTCCCCAGCGGTCCCCACGGCACTGGTTTCATCGCGCCGCCCCCTGCGGTTGCACCAGGTATTCGTAGACGGCGCGCGCGTCCTCATCCACCGGCTGCACGCCTTCAATGCCGAAGCCGTCGAGCGCCCAACGATTCAGGGCGAGAAACAGCTCGCGCGGATCGCGCGTGGTGACCAGCAGCGCGCCCTCGAGCAATTGCGCCTGCAGCACGCCGGCCAGGTGGAAGACCTCCGCCGCCAGCGCCCGCGCGCCACGGCAGCGGATGCGCACCTGCAGCGGGTGCTCGGGCAATTCATCGCGCACACCTTGGATGGCGCCCTCGGCCACGACGTAGCCGTTGCTGAGCATCACCACCTGGTCGGAGATGGCGTCCACCTCGTGCAGCACGTGGCTGGAGAGAATGACGGTCTTGCCCTCCGCCGCCCAGTGCTGAAAGAGCGCAATCGCCTCCGCCCGCGCCAGCGGATCGAGGCCGTTGAGCGGTTCGTCGAGCACCATCACCGGCGGCTCCAGCACCAGCGCCAACGCCAGCCGGGCGCGCTGGCGGTTCCCCTTGCTCAGCGAGGCCAGCTTCTGTCCCGCCACAGGCGTCAGGCCCACGCGCTCGAGCGCGAGCGCGGTCAGGCGCTCGAGATTGGCCGTTTCCCCGGCCAGGCGCAAAAAATTGTGCAGCAGTTGGCGCGCGTTCATGCCGCGCGGAAAACTGTCGAATTGCGAGCTGTAGCCCACCAGCCGGAACAGCCGCTCCGGGTTGGCGCTGGTGACGCCGAAGACCTCGATGCGTCCGCGCGTGGGCTGCACCAGCCCGGCCAGCAGGTTCATCAATGTGGATTTGCCCGCGCCGTTGGGACCCACCAGGCTGGTAATGCCGGACGGCAACGTCAGGTCCACGCGGTTGACGCCGAGGATCTCGCCGTAGAACTTCGAGACTTGATGAAACACCACGCCCGGGGTGGTCATGCTCATCGCACCACCTCCAGGCCTCGAATCTTGAGTTGAATCAGCCAAAGCGAAAGCCCGGCGATGGCGGCAATCACCAGCCAGGCGGCAGCGACGAGACCGCCGCCGGGCGAGGCCTGGCGAAACAGCCCCGTCCAGGCGATGGCGTGCAGTTGGTTGAAGTTGACCAGATTACCGGCCTTGGTCCCGAGCGTGACGTCAATGGCGGCGCCAAAGCCCGCGCCCAGGAACTCGATCGCCAGCAAGGCGCCTGAGGCCAGAATCCGCCAGCGTATCCAGGCGGAAATCGCCAGCGCGAGCACCGCCAGCACCACGATCCACACCCAACTGGCCAGAATCAGGCTAAGCCACAACCAGCCGAACTGCGCCCGCCACGCGGCGCCTCCCAGGCTCATCTGCACCGCGTAAATGATCAGGGCGGGCACCCAGGTCAGGGCCGAAAGCAGCATAAATAGCACGCTGAACTTGCCCAGCATGTATTCCCATCGCGTGAGCGGGCCGGCCAGGTACAGGCTCAACCCGCCATGGACCACATCCGGCGACACCAGCCCGGGCGCGGCAAACGCCGTGAACAAAAACCCGAACAGGCACTCCTTGTTCAGCCAACTGGCGAAAAAGCCGGGGTTCACGTTCAGCATCGCGCCCAGCCCGCGGAACTGGCTCAGAAAACTGAAGTTGCTGGCCAGGTACACCAGCGTCAGCTCGATCAAAGGCACCAGCAGGCAAACCAGAAACAAGATGGTCAGGAAGCGCGAGCCAAACATCCGCCGCCGCGCAAAGGTATGGATCACCCACACACGCCGCCAGCCCGCGGTGAGCGGACCACTGTAGCCGCGATAGCTCTGCTTATAGACCGCCATTCAGCTTATCTTGCGCTTTCATACGCTCTTCGCAGCGGGAAGTTCCGAAGCATGCTTTACCAGTTGGCGCGGGACTTTGATGGGCGCGGGACTCGGGCGGCCTGCGGCCGCCCTCAG
>JBOGKL010000232.1:0-2017 GCA_050745525.1 Terriglobales bacterium
TCCGTCGGCCCAAACGCAACCCTCATCCAGGGCCCTCTCGAACCGGAGATACGTAAGCTAAAAACCGAGCACCCAGGCGAAATTGCCTTGGCCGGACCCAACCTGGCCCGCAGCCTGACCGAGCTTGGCCTGATAGACGAATACCGCCTCTATTTCCGCCCCTTCGTGGCCGGCAGCGGCACGTCCTTCTTTGCCGGCCCCCGGCCGCCGCTCCGCCTCGTAGCCACGGATCGCATCGGCGAGGACACGGTCAGGCTGTCCTACGTTCCTGCTTGATGCCGATCGCCGACAGCATGCGCCCGGCATCGCCTCGCCGATGCGAGTAGAACCGCTGCGGCCAGCAGTACGTGCACCACGGCAGTTTTTCAATCGCGGAGGCGGGCACGCCCGCCTCTTCCAGTTGCGCGCCGAGCGCTGAGTGCAGATCGAGCCGAAAGTGCGTGCCCCAGTTCCAGCGTGCATCGTACGGATGCCCCGGCGGCGCGCCAGTGAGAAACAGCGCCGGATAACGGCTGCGCACCGGGTCAGGCTCGGCGGCCTGAAACCACTCCCCCGCCTTGGCGAAGCGCGCCAGAAAGCTCTCGCGCACTTCCGCGCCCACCTCGTAGCAGCAGCCGCCGATGCATGGACCCAGTGCCGCGCGCACGTCCCCGGGGCGCGTCCCCAGCGCCGCGCGCATTTCCCCCAGCGCTCCCGCCGCCACTCCCGCCACTGTCCCGCGCCATCCCGCATGCACCGCGGCCACCACGCGCTGCCGCACATCCACCAGCAACACCGGACAGCAATCGGCCGTGCGCAGCGTCAGCAGCACGCCCCCGCGCCGGGTAAACATGCCGTCGCCCGCCTGTCCCGCCTCCGGGTCCTGCCACACCAGGTTGCTATGTACCTGGCGCAGCATGAGCAGCCTCGGGTGCTTCGCGATCCGGTCCGGCCGCGGATGCGACAGCCCGCACGCGCGCGTCCCAAACCCGTGCCGCAGCCACGGCAAGGCCTCCAAATTACGCGCGCGCAGCACCGCCCCGTTCACCATGAACCCATTGTATGAGGCCGCACGCGGGGACGGGCTGGAGTCGTGGGGCCCCTGGCCCCCGCGCCAATCTTGACGGCCCGCGGCGCGCCGGTGTAAGCTCGGTCTATGGTTTTGGTTCCCTATTGCCCCTGTTGTCGCTGCATGCGGCGCCGCGGTGGGGAACGAGTGTAATCCGACGGATACCAACCGGAATTGCTCAGCCCACCGCCATGGTGGGCTTTTTTATTGACTGGACTGACGAAAGGAAACGACACCCATGAGTACTGATGTTCCCGTCCGCACCCTCCCCCGCATCAACGAGCCCGCGCCCGACTTTGAAGCCAAGTCCACCCACGGCACCATCCACCTGACCGATTTCAAGGGCAAATGGGTGATGCTGTTTTCCCATCCCGCCGACTTCACCCCCGTCTGCAGCACCGAGTTCATGGCCTTCGCCAAGCGCTACGCCGACTTCCAGGCGCTCGGCGTGCAGCCCATCGGCGTCAGCATTGACAGCATCTACAGCCACATCGCCTGGGTGCGCAGCATGGAGCAGGCCGGCGGCACGAAAATTCCCTTTCCCCTCATCGCCGACCTGGATACGCGCGTGGCGCAAAGCTACGGCATGATCCATCCCGGCGCCAACGACACCTCGCCCATCCGCGCCGTCTTCTTCATTGATCCCAAGCAGATCATCCGCGCCATTCTCTACTACCCGCAGTCCACCGGCCGCAGCGTGGACGAGCTTCTGCGCGTCTTCGAGGCCCTGCAAACCACCGACACCTACAGCGTGTCCACGCCCGCCGACTGGCGCCGTGGCAGCGCCGTCGTCGTCGGCGCGCCGCAAACCCAGCAGGATGCGGAAAAGCGCGTCGCCGATAAATCCCTCAACGTGCGCGAGTGGTACCTGTCGGAGAAATCCCTGGATACCGGCACCAAGGCCCAAACGCGCTAAGCGCGTTACTAGCGGCGGGGCGCAGCGGCCGCGGCCCGCGCCGGCGCCCGCTC
>JBOGKL010000233.1:0-16479 GCA_050745525.1 Terriglobales bacterium
GTCGAGCGCAATCAGAAAGGCCGCCAGCGTTTTCCCCGACCCGGTGGGAGCGGCGATCAGCGTGTCATGGCCGGCGGCAATCAGGGGCCATCCCTGTTCTTGCGGCTCCGACGCCGAGCCGAATCGCTCGTCGAACCAGCCCCCGACTATGGGATGAAACCCCACGCCCATGGCGTTGATCCTACCACAAAGAAAAAGCGAAAATACTTACCGTGCTCGTTCCACCCGTATAACAATCCACGGCGGCGCCCGCCGCGCCTCCGGCGGTATGAACCGAGGCTGCGCCGCCAGGTTAAAGCTGTGCCCCAGCTTCATCTGCAGCGGCATCAGCGCGCGCCGCGGCAGGACGAGCAACGCCCCGTCCGGCAGTGCCGCGGCGGCCGGCCAGGCTCGCAGCCGCCCGCCCAGCACAAAGTCGGCGCCATACACGCGCGCCCGGTTCAGGTTCCAGGTGTAGACCGGCAGCATGCCGCAATGCTCCGGCAGTGCCGATCCGCACTGTGCGAATAGCTGGCGCCCAAGCGGCGCGCCACTGAGTGCAACGTCGAGATCCTGGCTGAGCGGCGGGCGCGTCAGCGCCAGCACGCTGGCCGCCACCAGAATGCAAGTCGCCGCCACCAGCACCGTGCTGCGCCGCCAAAAAGCCAGCGCCAGCAGCACCGCCATGCAGATCAATCCCAACAGCATCGTGCCCGTGTTGTGCGCCAGCACCACGGCGAAGGGCAGCCGCAACGCGCGCGGCTCCAAAAACCAGGGCGTGAAGCGCACCGCCGCCGGCACCACCCCCGCCAGCACGGCGCTGATCACCAGCGGCCAAGCCGGCAGCGCCGCCCAGCGATCCGCCGCGCACACTGCAATCAGCGCCACCGCCGCCGGCACCGCGGGCAGTATGTAGCCGGGTAACTTCGAGGCCGAAAGTGTGAAAAACACCAGCGGCGCCAGCATCCAGCACAAAAGGAAAAACTTCAGCGGCGCGCCTTTCGCCTCCCATCCCCTCCGCCATCCCAGGCGCCGCAACCGCCGCACGCCGCTGTCCAGCGGAATACCCAACCATCCCGTCCAGGGAAAAACCGCCAGCAATATGACGGGCAGATAGAACCAGAACGGCTGCGGATGTTGATAGCGGTTCGTGGCCATCCGCTCCAGGTTCTGCTGCAGGAAAAAACTTTGGAAAAATCCGTGGTTCTGCGCCTCGACGGCAAGGTACCAAGGCGCCGCAATGACGAAGAAAATCACCACCGGCCACGTCCGGAACAGCCGCGGAAACAAACGCCACTCCCCGGTCAATGCGGCAAATCCGGCCAGCGCCAGAACCGCCAGCACCACCGCCACCGGGCCTTTGGCCAGCGTGGCCAAAGCAAACGCGACGGCAGCAAGGTTCAGCCAGCGCAGGCGATCCTCGCGCATCCACAAATACAGACACATCATGCCCAGCGCGAACGGCGCCGTGAGCGTCATGTCGGTGGTCGCCGCTCGTCCGAAGCCGAACAGAAACACGCTGGTCAGCCCCAGCACGACCGCAAGCGTCGCCGCGCGCGCCGAGGGCAATTTGCGCAAAAAGAAAAACAGCCCCACCAGCATCGCCGCGGTCAGCATCGCGTTCGGCAGGCGCGAACTGGCTGCACCGGTGTTATGCACCAGGTCGCTCAGCGCCCCCAGCCAGTAATAAAGGATCGGCTTTTCCAGCCACGGCACGCCCCATAGCCGCGGTGTGATCCATTGGTGCGTGCGCGCCATGGCCTCGGCGATGGCCGCGTAGCGTGGTTCATCGGGCCCGAGCAGGCCGAAGCTGCCCAGCCCGGCGAACAGCATGATCCATCCCAGCACGCACGCGCCGGCTGCCGTGCCCCAGCGCGCGGCACCTGATTTCAGTACAGGCTTTCCGCGCCCGGCGGACGCGTTTTCCATCGGCGATGCACCCAAAGCCACTGTTCAGGATAACGGCGAACCCAGCGTTCGATCACGGTATTGAACTGGGCTGTGGCCGCCACCACATCGGCTTCCTCGTCCCCGCTCGTTTCCAGCTCCAGCGCGGGCTCGAAGTAGAGCACGTAATGCTGCTCGGCTTCTTCCCACACGGCAAACCCCGGCACCACGGCCGCGCCCGTGCGTAGGGCGATCTTCGCCGGCCCCGCCGCCGTGCATGCCGGTGTCCCGAAAAACGGTACGAACACCCCTTGCGGCGGCGAGGAGTTCTGATCGAGCAGCACCCCCACGGTCTGGTTCGCCTGCATGGCCTGTAGCAGCCCACGGGCAAAGTCGCGCTTGCTGATGGGCAGGTTGCCATGCAGCCCGCGATAGTGGTTCACGAGCGCATCGAGCGGCCGATTGTCGAGCGGGCGGATGAGAAACCGCATCGGGTATCCGGCCAGCGAATGTCCAAAGCTCGCCAGCTCCCACGCTCCCAGGTGCGCCGTCAGCACCAGCACGCCCCGCCCGCGCGCCTGCGCCTCCAGATAATGTTCCAGCCCGACCGTCGGCATCAGCTCCGTCAGCTCCTCGCGCCGGTCGCGCGGAAACAGGCAGAACTCGGCCATCTGCCGCCCCAAGTGCCGATACAGCTCGCGCAAAATGCGCTCGCGTTCGGATGCGGGCAGGTCCCGGAAGGCGAGCGCGAGATTGCGCCGGCCCACATGGACCAGGCGGCGATGCAAATAGTAGAACGCAGCCGTAATCGTCTGCCCCAGGCGCCGCGCATGCGGGCGCGGCAGGCGGCCCATGGCGGCGAGGGCCGCTCGCACGGGCAGGAACTGGAGTTGTTCGCCAACGCTCAAGCGGAACTAGAATACAATGCGGCTATGAGGATTTCTGCTGCTGTTGTTGCCCTCGCCTTGGGACTCGGGCTGAGCGCGGCTGCGCAAATGCCGGCCGGCATGCATATGCCTCCCGCGGTGCATGAGGCGGGCGTGCCACCTTTCCACCATGCGCCCACCGCCAGGCAAGCGGCGCAGCTACCGCCCACGCTCAACCCGCAGCAGTTCAACGATCCCCGCGTGCGCGATGCCTATGCCATGGCGGCGCAGGTGCGCAAGGTTCTCTACCAGGAGCCCTGTTACTGCGGCTGCGACAAGGAAGAAGTCCACCACAAGAGCCTGCTTGACTGTTTCGCCGGAACCCACGCCTCCATCTGTCAGACCTGCATGATGGAAGGCGTCTTCACCTATCAGCAGACCAAGCAGGGCAAGACGCCCGCTCAGATCCGGGCTGCCATCGAGAGCGGCGCCTGGAAGTCGGTCAATCTCAACGACCTGCTCCTGTCCCAGCAGACCTACTAGGCCTGATCAAACCTGGCGCTCCGGATCCAACAGCCGCCGCAGTTGTGCCCCAGGTAGTACCTTTTCTTCGAGCGCCACCTCCAGCACCGGACGCCCGCTGCGCAGCGCCTTCTGCACCAGTTCGGCCGTTCGGCGATAGCCAATATACGGATTGAGCGCCGTGGCCAGCGAGAGCGTGGCGTCCGCATAGGCGCGGCAGCGCGCGGCGTTGGCACGGATGCCCCTCACGCACAGTCGCGTAAACTGCCGCAGCGCCGTGGTCAGAATTGCCGCCGATTGCAAGCTCGCGTGCGCCATGGCCGGCATCATGACGTTGAGTTCGAGCTGGCCGGCTTGCACTGCCAGCGCCGTGGCGACATCGTTGCCCACCACCTGAAACGCCACCACGGTCAGCATCTCCGGCATCACCGGATTGATCTTCCCGGGCATGATCGAGCTCCCCGGCTGCAGCGCCGGCAGCATGATTTCAGCCAAGCCCGTGCGCGGGCCGCTGGCCAGCAGGCGCAAGTCGTTGCAAATCCGGATCAGTTCCAGCCCCAGGTTGCGCATGGCCGCCGAGGCCACCGCCATTGGCAACTGGCTCTGCATGGCTGCGCAAAGATCGGCGGCTTGGCGCCAGCGGTGGCCGGTGCGTTCCCGCAACAGCCGCAACGCCAGCGCCGTGGCGCGCGGGGGAACATTCAGGCCGGTTCCGGCGGCGCTGCCGCCCAGGCCGAGCGTGAGCAAGCCTTCGGCCGCATGGTCGAGTTCATCCCGGCACGCCTCCAGCGCCGACGCATAGGCGGCGAATTCCTGCCCCAGCCGGATGGGCACGGCGTCCTGCAAATGCGTGCGCCCCGCTTTGACGATGCCCAGGAAGGCGGCCGCGCGCCCGCGGAATGCGGCGGCGCAGGCGTTCAGCTCGCGCCGCAGCGCGTCGCACTCGAAGCGCAGCGCCATGCGCATTGCCGTGGGAAAGGTGTCGTTTGTGGACTGGCCCAGGTTGACGTGATCGTTGGGGTGTACACGGTCATACACGCCGCGCTCACCCCCCAGCAGCTCCTGCGCGCGGTTGGCGATCACCTCGTTCACGTTCATGTGGAACGACACGCCCGCGCCCGCCTGGAAAGCGTCCACCACGAACTCGCGATCGTGCTGGTGTGTGGCGACCTCGCGTGCCGCCCGCTGTATGGCCCGCGCTTGCTGCGGGCGCAGCCGCCCCAGCCCTCCGTTGGCGCCCGCCATGGCCCACTTCAGCCATCCGTAGGCGGTAATCAGCGACGCCGGGGCGCGCTCTCCACTAATGGGATAATTCTCCAGCGCGCGCTGCGTCTGCACTCCATACAGCACCGCGCGCGGCACGCGATGCTCGCCCAACGAGTCGTGTTCGGTGCGATAGCGGCCCGGCTTTGGCATCTACGTGTATGGTAGACTGCAAACGAGGTGCGGAATAGCCATGGTGACACTCACCCCCAAGGCCATTGATAAAGTCAGGCAAATCATCAGCCAGCAAGACCCCGTTCCCGGCGGATTGCGCATGGCCGTCGTGGGCGGTGGCTGCAGTGGTTTCAGCTACTCCATGCAGTTCGACGATGGCACCGCTCAGGACAAGACCTTCCAGTTCGACAATCTAAAGGTCTTCGTGGACCCCATGTCCCTGATGTACCTCGACGGCTGCGAGGTGGACTTCCTGGAAACCCTCGAGGGCAGCGGCTTCAAGTTCAACAACCCCAACGTGAAGCACACCTGCGGCTGCGGTTCCTCGTTCCAAGTTTAATGGGACGCCTGGTTCGCCCCTAATTCCATCCCGCACGCATCCGTTTCATGGCGCGCTCGGCGGGCGCATATCCGGGCTGTTTCTGTAGCGCCTTCCGGTACATTTCCTGCGCCTTGCGCGGCAGCCGCTTGCGCTCGTAGATGCGTCCCAGGTTGAACAGGGCAAAGCACGGGCTGGTGTAGTGCGGCGCGGCCGCGGCCTTTTCCAGCCACGGGATCGCCTCCTCCAGCTTGCCCTGCTCGATCAGATAAGCCCCAATGTCGTTGTACGGATTGCCGAAATCCGGATCAATCTGTATGGCGCGCAGGCACTCCTCGATGGCGCGCGTGTAGTCGCCCTGAAACGAATACGCCCAGCCGCGAAACGTATAAGCCTCCGCCGTCGGCCACAAGGCGATGGATTCCGAGTACAGGCGCACCGCGTCGCTCAGTTCTCCTTGCATTTGTGCCTGATAGCCGAGGGAAAACAACTCTTGCGCCCGCTGATGAGGATCCGGCATGAAAGCCCAATTATGGCCATGCGCGCTGCCGGCCAGCCAAGCGCCCGCGCTGCCAAGGCTCAAACTAGGCAACCGGGTTTAAGCCCCAAGCGGCGGCCGCAGGCCTCGCGCCAATCAAGGTAAACTGAGGGCAATGAGAATCGCTCTGGCCCAGCCCAACGTCACCGTGGGCGCGCTCGAGGCCAACCACTGCCGGATCATCGAGAGGGCACGCCAGGCGCAGGCGCGTGGCGCCTCTCTCGTCGTGTTCCCGGAAATGGCCATCTGCGGCTACCCGGCCCGCGATTTGGTCGAAAAGCCCGAGTTTGTGCGCGAGAGCATCGAATGGTTGCGCCGCGCCTCCCGCGCTGTGCCGGGAATTGCCATCCTGGCCGGCTGCGTGACCCCGGCCGCGGCGGAAACCGGCAAGAGCGTCCACAACAGCGCGCTGGTGCTGGAGGACGGCGAGGTGATCTTCCAGCAGTCGAAAATGCTGCTCCCCACCTACGACGTTTTCGACGAATCGCGCAACTTTGCTCCCGCTCCGCAGCAACGCCTCTGGCGCTGGCGCGGCCAGCGCATCGCCCTCACCATTTGCGAAGACGCCTGGAACGACAAGAACTACTGGCCGCAGCGCCGCCTCTACGAGCGTGATCCGGTGGAAGAGCAGATGCGCGGCGGCGCCGATTTTCTCATCAACATCTCCGCCTCGCCCTTCACCGCCGGTAAAATCGCCTTGCGCCAGGAGATGCTGAGTGCCATGGCGCGCGAGTATGGCGTCCCGGTGTTGCTGGCCAACCAGGTGGGCGGCAACGATCAACTCGTCTTCGACGGCTGCTCGATGGTGCTTGGGCCCGACGGCACGCTGCGTGCCCGCGCCGCCTGCTTCCGCGAAGACATGCTCGTGGTCGAAAGCGGCGACTGGGGCGGCGAGATCCGCCCCGCGCCCGAAAGTGATGTGGCCGCGCGCGCCGAGGCGCTGGTGCTGGGCACGCACGACTACGTGCGCAAGTGCGGCTTCGGCCGCGTCGTCGTTGGCCTCAGCGGCGGCGTGGATTCGGCGCTGACGGCCGCCATCGCTGTCGCGGCGCTGGGGCCGGCCAACGTGCAGGCCTTCTTCCTCCCCAGCCGCTACTCCAGTCCCGAGAGCGCCGCCGATGCCGCCGAGGTGGCCCGGCGTCTGGGCATCGCCCTGAGCACCCTCCCCATCGAGCCGCTCTTCGCCCTCGCCCTTGAGCAATGGGGCACGGCGCTCGAGGCGGCTACGCCCCACGCTGCCGATCTGGCGCGGCAGAACCTGCAATCCCGCCTGCGCTGTCTGGCGCTGATGGCCGTGGCCAACGCCGGCGGCGCGCTGCTGTTGTCCACCGGCAACAAGAGCGAGCTGGCGATGGGCTCCTGCACGCTCTACGGCGACATGGCGGGCGGCCTCGCCGTGCTCGCCGACGTGCTGAAAACCGAGGTTTATGAGCTCGCCCGCTACTGGAACCGCGAACGCGAGATCCTCCCCGCCGCGGTGCTCGCAAAAGCGCCCACGGCCGAGCTCAAGCCCGGCCAGCGCGACCAGGATGACCTGCCTCCCTACGAGCTGCTCGACGCCGTGATCCAGTTGTACGTCGAGGAGTATGGCAGCGCCGAATCCATTGCCGGGCGCCTGGGCACCTCCCCAGAGTTGGTGCGTGCGCTGATCCGGCGCCTCGATCAGAGCGAGTACAAGCGTCAGCAGGCCGCCCCCGGCCTCAAGCTGTCGAAAAAAGCCTTTGGCATGGGCCGCCGCTGGCCCATTGCGCAAGGTTACGAACCGCCGCGGGTTCCCGGAGGCAGCTTGCCATCCGAGTTGACCCCGGATATGGTGGAATCTCTATGAAACGTGTATTCGCCCTGGTCGCAATCTGTGCGTTGGCAATGACGGGCCTGCTTCTGGCGCAAAGCGCGCAAGACCATCACAACCCCACCGATGCCGAACTGAAGGCGCGCATCCATGCCTTCCTGAACCGCAGCCTGGGCTGGCAGGGCCTCGACAAGCTCGTGGTCGAATCCATCTCCGCGCCCGATCCCAGCGGTCTGCGCACCGCCACCGTGCTGCTGGCCAAGGGCACGCAGCAGAAAACCAGCCTGTTCCTCATCACCGCCGACGGCCGCGAGATCATCGAAGGCGAGGCCCAGCCGCTCAGCGTAGACCCCTGGGCCGCCAATCGCGCCAAGCTCCGCCTGCGTGGCGCTCCCGCGATGGGCAAGGCCAACGCCCCGGTCACGGTCGTCGAATTCAGCGATCTCGAGTGTCCCTACTGCCGTGAAGAAGCCGCGGGCATAGACCAGTTGATGGATGTGGATCCGGGCCAAGCCAGGATCATCTTCAAGTACTTCCCGCTGACCAAAATTCACCCCTGGTCCATGGATGCCGCCGAAGCCGCCGTCTGCGTGGCCGCGCAGGGCTCCACCCAGTTCTGGAATTTTGAGCGCGCCGTCTTTGCCGACCAGGCCAAAATCACCCCCGAGGACGCCAAGGTCCGCTTGCGCGACTTCGCCGGCGAGAGCGGCGCCAACCTCAGCCAGTACGACGCCTGTCTGCAGCAACCCTCGACCCACGCCGATGTTGAGGCCTCCATCGCCAACGGCAAGGCACTGGGCGTCACCAGTACGCCCACCCTCTTCATTGACGGACGCCTCATTCCCGGCGCCATTCCCGAGCAGCAGTTGCAATTGCTCGTGGATCACGAGGCGACCTTCCCCGCCGCCGACCGCGGTGCCGACCCCAACTTTGGCGGCCACATTGCCGGCAAGCAATGCGGCTCCTGCACCCCGCTGCCCCCCCTGCCCAAATCCAAGGGCACGACGATTCATTGAGCCCGGCCGCGAATCGTAAGCCCCAGACCCCTCTGGCCGCGACCATGCGCCAGGTCGGCCTCTACCTGGGTCTTGCCTTCGCCGTCCCCGCCGCCGCCTTCGTCGGCTATCTCATCGGCTACGAAATTGACCTGCACGCGCACACCAGCCCCGTCTTCACCATCGTGTTTCTGGCGCTTGGCTTTGCCGCCGGCCTGATCGAGGTCCTGCGCACCGTCTCGCGCGCTTCGTGAGTACGGCCGAAACGGGCTAAGACTTTGCGCCTGTTCCTCGCAGTAACTCCACCACCTCGCGCGCCGCCGCCCGCGCCTGCTCCGGTTGGTCCGACGGAAATGAAATCGCTCCGACGCGCGCGTGCCCGCCTCCGCCGTACCGTTCGCACAGCTCGGCCAGGTTGACCAAATTGTCGCCGTGATACCAGGGGTTCGACCCCACCGACACCTTCATCCGGTACGGGCTGCGGCTCACGCCGATGCTGTAAATCCCCTCCGGGCAAAAGTAATACGGAATGAACTTGTTGTACCCCTCAAGGTCCAGGTCGCTCACGTCAAAGGCAATGACCCCGTCCTTGCACGCCAGCCTCTGATGAATGATCTCGAGCGACTTCCAGTGCCGCTCCAGCAGCGGCTCGAGTTCGCGCTGCACGTAGTCGCGCTCGAGCAGCGTCTCCAGCGGCGCCGTCAGGTAGTCGGGAATCAGACGCCGCAGCAGTTCCGGGTTGGTGGACCCTTCAATGGCCAGCGCCAGCTTGAGCGCCGGCTCCTTCAGTTGCACGGCGGCCGCGGCGCTGGGGAAGAGCGCCCGGTCTATGAGGTCGGCCCAGTGAATCAGTTCCGCCAACGGGCTCGGATCAAACCCAAATTCCCGCACGCCCACATCGGCGATAAACTGCGTGCACGAGCCGTAGTTCGGGTCATAGAATTTCTGCCCGCTGTGGTCCTGGCGAAAGTGGGCCGCATCGGCCGGGCTCAGGAACGCGCTCTGGTGATGGTCGAACCACCACGTTACCCGCGGATCCGAGCTGTACTTAAAATCCACTATGGCGTTGGCGTCGCCCGTGAACTTGGCGTCGTCAAATAATCCCGAGGCCTTATGCGTCAGTCCCTGGTAGGAAAATGTGGCCGCGCCCCGCGCATGGCGGTACAGGGCGGTGAAGACGGCTGCCGAGGCCGACCCGTCAAAGCAGTGATTGTGGAAAAAAACGCGAACCTCGGGCAAGCAAATCTCCTAGCGATCAAAGACCACCTAGGATGCGGTGCCATGGCAACTTTGTCAAGGCTGCCCTTGCCAGCCGGTAGGTAAGTCGCCCCATTTTTACAATGGAGGCAGGTGGGAGAGGAATGAACTTTCAACTAACCGACGAGCAGTTGGACCTGCAGCGCACCGTGCGCAGCTTTGCCGAGCGCGAATTGGCGCCGCACACCATGGAGTGGGACGAGCAGCAGACCTGGCCGGGCGAAGCGCTGCGCCAGATAGGCGCCCTCGGACTGCTCGGCATCCTCGTGCCCAGCGAGTACGGCGGCAGCGGCATGGGCTACATCGAGTACGCGCTGGCGGTTTCCGAGCTTTCGCGCGTGGACGGCAGCATCGGCCTGATCGTGGCCGCGCACAATTCCCTCTGTACCAATCACATCCTGCTCTTTGGCAGCGATGCGCAGAAGAAGAAATTCCTGCCCAAGCTGGCCCGCGGCGAGTGGATCGGCTGCTGGAGCCTCACCGAACCCGAAGCCGGCTCCGACGCCGCCGGCACCCGTACCACCGGCGTCCGCACCAAAGATGGATGGGTGCTTAACGGCGCCAAGACCTTCACCACCAACGGCAACCATGCCCAGGTATGCGTCGCCATGGCCGTCACCGCGAAAAGCAAGGGCAAGCATGGCATTTCGGCCTTCGTCGCCGAGCGCGGCACGCCCGGCTTCCGCCCCGGTAAGAAGGAAAACAAGCTCGGCATGCGCGCCAGCGACACCAGCGAGATGGTGTTTGAGGATTGCCACCTTCCCCCCGACGGCCTGCTCGGCCAGGAAGGCGAAGGCTTCGTGGACGCCATGCAGGTCCTCGATGGCGGCCGCATCAGCATCGCCGCCCTGGGCTGGGGCATGGCGCAAGGCGCCTATGAAGCCGCACGCCGCTACGCGCAGCAGCGCCGCCAATTCGGCAAGGCCATCGCAGAATTTCAGGGCATCCAGTGGAAGCTGGCCGATCTCGCCACCGAAATCGAAGCCGCCCGCCTGCTCACCTTGAGCGCGGCCTGGCAGAAGGATCAGGGGCAAACGGTCACGCAAGCTTCGGCCATGGCCAAGCTCTACGCCGGCGAAGCCGCCGTCCGCGCAGCCAACGAATGCGTCCAGATCCACGGCGGCTACGGCTTCATCAAAGATTACCCGGCGGAAAAGTTCTACCGCGATGCCAAGCTGTGTACCATCGGGGAGGGAACGAGCGAGATTCAGCGCCTCGTCATTGCCCGCGAGCTGTTGAAATCCTGACCTGGCCAGCCCCATGCCGGTGCTTGAAGATAAGTTGCGTTCGGGCGATAGCCGCTGGCTGGCGCGCGCCATCAGCGCCGTAGTCGAGCACTCCCCCGGCGCCGACGCCCTGCTCCGCGCTGCCCAGGCCCAGAGCGGACGCGCCCGCGTCGTGGGTCTAACGGGCGCGCCGGGTTCAGGCAAATCCACCCTCTGTGACGGGTTGGCGCGTGCCTACCGCCAGAGCGGCGAAACCGTCGGCGTGGTGGCCGTGGACCCCACCAGCCCCTTCAGCGGCGGCGCCATCTTGGGCGATCGCATCCGCATGCAGGCCCACCATGGCGACCCCGGCATCTTCATCCGCAGCCTGGCCACGCGCGGCGCCTTGGGCGGACTGGCCGCCGCCGCTCACGACGTGGTCACCCTCCTCGATGCCTCCGGCAAAGACCGCATCCTGGTCGAGACCGTCGGCGTCGGCCAGGATGAGGTGGATATCGTCAAGCTCGCCGACGTCACCGTCGTTGTCCTGGTCCCGGGCATGGGCGACGGGGTGCAGGCGCTGAAGGCCGGCATCATGGAGATCGCCGATATCTTCGTCGTGAACAAGGCCGACCGCGGCCCCGAGCGCCTGGAGCAGGAAATCCGCTCCATGCTGGCGCTGGCCGCGTCCGTAGGCGAAAAGGCCAAAGACCAGTGGCGCCCGCCCATCGTCCGCACCGTCGCCCCCGACGGCACAGGCATTGCCGACCTGCAGAAAGCCATCACCGCCCGTCTTGAATGGATGGACGCGCACGGCGGCCTCGAACACTTCCGCGCCCAGCAATGGATCGGTCGCCTACGCCAATTAGCCCGCGAGCGCCTCGCCGACCGCGTCCTCGCGCCCGTCCTTGACGAACACCGCCTGCACGCGCTCGCCGAAGCCATCGCCGCCCACCGCGCCGACCCCTACACCGCCGTGGACGCCCTCATCGCCGAAGCCCTCGCCCGCCCCCCCCGTCCCTAAGCGCGCCCGTTTAAAATGTGGTAAATTACCACTGTGGACAGGTTCGGCAGGGCTGACGCGCAGCGGAAACTGCGGTCGCACCTCAACGATGGCGGCGTCATCTTCGGCTCGCATTTTCGCCACGAGCTTGCAGCCGAAGCTCTCGACTTGGCGGCTGCTTTCGCAGTTTTGAAATCTGGCAGCATTCTTGCGGAGCCTGAACTTGACGTGCGCAGGCGCGATTGGAAGTACCGCGTGGAAGGGTACGAGCCGGGCGGCAAATGGCTGGTGATTGTCTTCTGCTTTAGCTCGGACGACGCCTCGTTCTTGATTACAACGTTTTCCGTGCAGGGGAGGGAGCGCAAATGAAATGCAGTACGTGCGGAGCCGAAGCCCGCATCGAGAAAGGCGATTTCGATATGGCCGAACTGGGCGTACCCAACGTGGTACTCAGGGGCCTGGAGATTCTGGTCTGCAAATCTTGCGGTAGCCGCGACCCAATGGTTCCGCGTCTCGCCGATCTCATGCGCACGATTGCGGCGGCGTTCCTGGCCAAACCCGCAAAGCTAGCCGGCACGGAAGTAAAATTCCTCCGCACCCGCGCCGAATTGACCCAGGCCCAATTCGCCGAGCTGCTGCATGTGGACCGCACGACCGTCACCAAGTGGGAGACCGGCGAATGGCCGCTACCTGCCTCGAGCGATGTAGCCATCCGCAGCGTCATTCGCCTGCTGGATGACACGCTGCGCGCGTCGGCCGAGGTCGTCCGCGGAGAACTCACGGGCATAGACGAGGCGAAAGCAGATCCCCTCCACGTCCTGATAGATGCCGGCACGTTACGTCTCACCGCCTGACCGTCGCAGAAGCCCCTGCTATCCTGTTGTTTGTCCATGCCGCCCGCTCTCGACCATCTCGGCGTTGCCGTGCGCGATCTTGACGCCGCCTGCCGTGTCTACGCACTGCTGGGCATCGAGGCCGAGGGCAGGGAAGAGGTCCCCCACGAAGGCGTCCGCGTGGCCATGCTCCCCCTCGCCTCCGGGCGCATCGAGCTGCTCGAGCCCACATCGCCTGACTCAACCGTAGGCCGCTTTCTCGCCAAGCGCGGCGAAGGATTGCATCACGTTGCCCTGGCCGTGCCCGATTTGCCCGCCGCCATCGCGCGGCTCAAGTCCTCCGGCGCCAAGCTGGTCAACGAGACGGTTCAGACCGGTGCCGGCGGTCATCAGTATGTCTTCGTGCATCCGTCGAGCAGTGGCGGCGTGCTGCTGGAGCTGATCCAGGCATGAGCGAACCCACTCGTATCGGCATTATCGGCGGCAGCGGCCTCTACCAGATGCCCGGCCTGACCGCCACGGAAGAGCAACAGCTCGACACCCCCTTCGGCGCGCCCTCTGACGCCCTCATCGTGGGCGAGCTCGACGGCGTCCCCGTCGTGTTCCTGAGCCGTCACGGCCGCGGCCACCGCTTCTGCCCCAGCGACGTCCCCTATCGCGGCAACATCTTCGCCATGAAGCTGCTCGGCGTCGAGCAGATCGTCTCCCTCTCCGCCGTCGGCTCCCTCAAGCAGGAACACGCGCCGCTGCGCTTTCTCCTCCCCGACCAGTTCCTCGACCGCACCAAGGCGCGCCCCGATTCCTTCTATAGCGATCCAGGCCACGCACCCGTGGTACACGTCAGCCTGGCCGAACCCACCTGCGCGCGAATGCGCACCGCGCTCGCCTCGGCGTGCGCGGCCGCCGGAGTGGGCGTCCACACCGGCGGTACCTACGTCAACATGGAGGGCCCGGCGTTCTCAACGCGCGCCGAATCGAATCTGTACCGCTCCTGGGGCGCCGACGTCATCGGCATGACCAACTTCACCGAGGCCAAGCTCGCCCGCGAAGCCGAAATCTGTTACGCCACCGTGGCCATGGTCACCGATTACGACTGTTGGCACCCCGAGCACGAAGCCGTCACCGTCAGCCAGATCATCGCCAACCTCGAGCGCAACGCCGCCAACGCCTGCGCCGTCGTCCGCCACGCCGTGGCGCTTCTTGCCGGCGCCGGGCGCACCTGCGCCTGCGGCAGCGCCCTCCGCCATGCCATCATTACTGACCGCGGGCACCTCAGCGAAGCCACGCGCTCGCGTCTGCGGCCGCTGCTGGGAAAATACATAGATGGATAACCCCTCCCTTCTAGTCGTCGGCACCGTCGCCTTCGACGACATCACCACCCCCGACGGACGCGCGCCCCGCGTCCTCGGCGGTTCCGGCACCTACTGCGCCCTGGCCGCCTCGTATTTCACCCACGTCCGCTTGGTGGGCGTCGTGGGCGAAGACTTCACCGCCGCCGAAGAGGCCGTCCTGACCCGCCACGGCGTGGATACGGCCGGTCTCGAGCACGCCCCCGGCAAATCGTTCTTCTGGGCAGGCGAGTACGAGGCCAATCCCAACCTCCGCCACACCCTCCGCACCGAGCTCAACGTGCTCGAGAAGTTCGAACCCAAGCTCCCACCGTCCTATCTCGACTCCTCCTCCCTGTTTTTGGGCAACATCGCCCCCGCCCTCCAGTGCCAGGTGCGCGACCAGATGGGTCCGCGCGTGCACCTGGTTGGCGGCGACACCATGAACTTCTGGATCTCCGGCCAGCCCGCCGAAGTCCAGCGCCTGCTCACCCGCCTGCATCTGCTCATCATCAACGACTCCGAGGCGCAACTGTTGACCGGCGAGCACAACCTGTTCCGCGCCGCACGCGCGATTCTCGATCAAGGCCCCGCCGCCGTCGTCATCAAGCGCGGCGAGCACGGCGCGACCCTCTACAGCCACAGCCAGTACTTCGGCGTGCCTTCCTATCCCCTAAAAGACGTGCGCGACCCCACCGGCGCTGGCGACGCCTTCGCCGGCGGCATGCTCGGCTACCTCACCCGCCAGCAACAGGTGGACGACCTCACCCTCCGCCGCGCCGTCGTCTATGGCTCCGTCATGGGCAGCTTCACCTGCGAGGCCTTCGGCGTCGAACGGCTCGCCGCCCTCACGCCCCAGGAGGTGGAGGGCCGCTACCAGGAATTCGTCGCCCTCACGAGGTTTGACAACAATCAAGCCGCAAGCGCCAGTTAGTCGCCACCCGCGCGCTGCCGCCGGCACCACCGGCTCTGCGCCACTCAACGTTTGGGCCCGCTCGGCAACCTACGCCATCGTTGCCTTCATCGCCAGCGGGGCCACGCTCCTCTGGGCCCTGGCCCGCGGACGCATGCTGCTCTACGGCGATGCCACCGCGCACTTGGCCATCGCGCGCCGCATTGTGGATTCAGCCACGCCCGGCCTCTCGCAACTTGGTACGGTCTGGCTACCGCTGCCGCACCTGCTCATGGCCCCACTCGCCATCTTCATGCCGCTCTGGCGCAGTGGACTGGCCGGCGCGGTGCCTTCGCTAGCGGCGCTGGTCGTAGCCACGTGGCTGCTGCACCGTCTGGTGAAGCGCGCCTGGGGCGCCGGAGCCGCGGCCTGGGCAGCCGCATTTTTCTGCCTCAACCCCTCGCTGCTCTATCTCTCCGCCGTCCCCATGACCGAGTCCATCTACCTGGCCACATTTCTCGGCCTGGTGGATCAGTGCGGAGCGTTTCGGCTTACCGCTCAGCGCAAGCATCTCTGGCGCGCCGGTGGCTGGGGCCTGGCGGCCACGCTCTGCCGTTACGACGGCTGGTTCGTGCTCCCCTTCGCCCTCGCCGTGCTCCTGCTCGGCAGCAGCGACTGGCACGAGGCTTGGAACCGCGCCTGGCGCTTGTGCGTCGTCGCCGGCGCGGGCCCGGTCTTCTGGCTGGCCTACAACGGCTTTTACTTTTCCAATCCTCTGGCCTTTCTTAACGGCCCCTATTCCGCCCAAGCGATTGCCGGAGCGGCGCGCTATCCCGGCGACCACGCCATCGGTGTCGCCGCCCTCTATTACCTCAAGGACGTCGTCCTCACCTGCGCTGTCCCGATCGCGATCCTGGCCCTCGTGGGCCTGATCGCCTGGCGGCTCTGGAGCCGCCGTCCCGAAGCCTGGCTCCTCCTGCTCCCGCTGCCCTGGTATATCTGGGCGATCTGGTCGGGCAACGTGCCCATCTTCCTTCCGCAGTACTGGCCGCACGGTTTCTACAACCTGCGCTACGGCGTGCAACTGCTCCCGGCCATCGCCCTGTTCTCGGGCCTGGTCGTCGCCACCCTCTACGCCGCGGCCGGTCGCGTGACGGTAATCCGCGGTCGCCTCCTCGCTGCGGGCGTGGCTCTCGGCTTGGCCATTCTCTGCGGCGCCGGCTACGCCGCCACGCTGCGCGGCGCCGGACCGCCCTCCTATGCCGAGGCGGTTCACAACGCCCCGGCGCGCCTGGCCATGGAGCACGACCTCGCCGCCGCTCTGGGCGGATGGCGCCGTGGCCAGCGCATTCTGATGTTCTACGGCACCTACCCCGGCGCCCTGCCCGACGACGGCATCCCCCTGCACGCCGTCATTCAGGAAGCGAACTTCCATCTCTGGCAGCACGCCCTCGCCGCCCCGCAGCGGTACGTCCAATGGGTGGTGATCGAGTCCTCAACCCCCACCGCCCGTCTGGTGAACCGCCGCGATTTGCGGCAATATTTTACCCAGGTTGCCGTTTTGCGCGTCCCCACCCAGCACGCCATCGAGGTATACGAAAAAAAATGAGCGGCCCATTGCCGAGT
>JBOGKL010000234.1:0-7018 GCA_050745525.1 Terriglobales bacterium
CTGGCTGATCGGCACCGCCACCGACGATCTGGACGATCTGTGGGGTTTTGGCCCCGGCCCCGACCTGCCCGCCGCGCGCAGCACCTCCAACATCGGCTGGATTGCGCTCTGCACGGATTTCCAGCAAACCGCTAACGCGCAACTCGGGCTGACCTACAGCAACACCGAGGTGTACACCAAATACGCGCTGATGAATTGGCTCGAGGCCAAGTACGGCACCATCGCGGCGCTGGACACTGCCTGGGGCGCCAACTATACGACGTTCGGCGATGCCGGCGGTTATGGCACCGGCACCGGTCTGCTCGTCGAGGACGGCCGCAACCCCTGGGTGGGCAACGTCGACGTAAGCATGAGCACGGCCAGCACGCAGGTGCAGTCGGACTTGAACGCCTTCCTGGCGGTGTATGCCCAAAAATATTTCTCCATCGTGTCGGCGGCGATACGCAAGTACAGGCCCAACCAGTTGGTCTTTGGCCCGTGCACGCTCAATGCCTGGGATGGTGTCAGCCGCGCCGCCATTCTGGCGGCCGCCGGTCAGTACACGGATGTGATCCAAGCCAGCATGGCGACTCAGGCGGTCTATGACGACAGCCTGCAGGCTGCAGGTGACCATCCGTTCGTGATCTGGACCGGCATGCCCGCCAACCCCGACTCCGATTTGGCTGCCTACCCCAACCCGGACTCGCCCGACGTGTACACGACCCAGGCCGCGCGCGGTGCCGCTTATGCCGCTCAAGTGGAAGCGGCGTTTGGTTGGCAGGGCAGCTCCGCGGCAGGATCGCTGGCCGGCAGCGCCAATGTCGTGGGCAGCAAGTTTTGGGCGTGGACCGATTCCTGGGGCGAAAAAACGAACTGGGGGCTGGTCAGCTTCCTCGATAATCCCTACGATGGCACGGCCGACGTCATAAACATCAGCACCGGCGTCTTGGGCTTTTCCATCGGAGGCGAAGCCGGCAACTACGGCAATTTTATCGGTCCCGTCACGAGCGCCAACCAAGCCGTGCTCGCTGATTTCGCAGCCGCCCTGAACAGCTCAGCGCTGCCGTAACACGCGCAGCGTCAACTCGTGTCGCGTTTGCACCGTGAAGCGGTGCAATAGATTCGAGACGTGGAATTTGACCGTGCGCTCGGAAATGCCCACATCGGAAGCGATTTCTTTGTTGCTGCGCTGGGCCACAATGCCATCCAGCACCTGGCGCTCGCGCGGCCTCAGCCCCGCCACCGCCAAGCCGTCGCCAGGCCCGGGCTGATGGGCCAGCAGTTCGTCCACGAACTCGGCCATCAGCAGCCGCGGCGCCCAGTAGGCGCCGGCGGCCACCGCGCGCAGAGCCCGTGCGAATTCCGGCCCCAACCGTTCATAACGCACCAGCCCGCGCACGCCGTCGCGCAACAGAGCGAAGGCGCGGTGGCGCTCGAAATCGTCGGCCACAGCGATCATGCGCGGAAACGCCGCCAGCCGCAGCAGCAGCCGCTGTAGCAGGTCCGGCTCGTGGGCATCCACGGCGTAAACGGCTGCCGCCAGCAGCGGCACCTGCTCAGCTTGACAGGCGTCGGGCAACAAAAACGCATGCACCTGAAACTCCTCCGGGCGAAGCTGCAGGCGCATCCGCTCCAGCATGAGCGGGTGCGCGGCGTAGAGGCATACTTCCATTGCGCCTGGCTAGCGCTCACGCGTGCAGAGATACAAACATTCCCGCGGTGCCACACGCACCGGTAACGGTCGCGGCGGACATGCTCGACATGGTGGTTCCTCCCAGACGGTGGCGCGCAGTATGGACGTAACCCCACTTAGATTCGCATTACAGTCCGCCCCCGGTCAATACCGCAAACTCTGGATTCCGGCGGGGAGGAGTACGGAAAAGGCGGTAACGATCAGGGCTGAATCAGGCCGCGGCGGATGGCGTAGCGCACCAAGCCCGCGGTGTTGTGCAGCGACAGCTTGTCCATGATGTGGCTGCGGTGGGATTCGGCCGTCTTGGCGCTGATGCCCAGCAAGGTGGCGATTTCCTTGGTGGTTTTGCCTTCCGCGACCAACTGCAGCACCTGCCGCTCGCGGCTGCCCAGTACGTCGGGCGCGGGTTCGACGCTATTATGCAGATACGCACGCACAACCGTGGCGGAGATATCGGGGCTCAAAAAGACGGCTCCGGCGACGGCTTCGTTAATGGCCCGCACCAGCTCGCTGCTGGTCTTCTGTTTGAGCACATACCCGCTCACGCCCGCGCGCAGGGCCTCCAGCACGTAATGCTCTTCGGTGTGCACGGTGAGCAGCACGCAGCGGGTTTGCGGACACTCGTGCAGGATTTGTCGGGCGGCATCGAGGCCGTTGAGCAGCGGCATGTTGACATCGAGCACCGCGACCTGCGGGCGCGTGGCCAGCGCCAGGCGGACGGCCTCATGGCCGTTGCCGGCTTCGGCCAGGATCTGGAATCCCTCGCGCTCCAGCAGCACGCGCAGGCTTTCGCGCACGACATCGTGGTCATCGGCCAGCAGCAGTCGTACCGGCAAGGGTGCCTCCCAGGTTGGAATCGGGCACTTGTAAGCGCAGCTCGGCGCCGGCGCCGGTGTGGGCGAGAATCTGCAGCTCGCCGCCCAAGCCGCGCAGGCGCTCGCGAATGCCCGCCAGCCCCATGCCCCGGGGCGTGCGCACATCTTGCGGACCGGGGGCGGCGAATCCGTGTCCGTCGTCGGAGACACGGATTTCCACGCTGTGCGCGTCGGCTTGCATGTGCACGCGCACATTGCGCGCCAGCGCGTGCCGTACCACGTTATTCAAGGCTTCCTGCACGCCGCGATACAGACACAGCTCGACGGCCCGGGGCAGGCGCCGCGGCAGCTCGCCGCTCAACCGGATGATCAGGCCGGAACGCGCCGAAACCCCGTCGGCCAGGTATTCCAGCGCCGGCCGCAGGCCCAGGTCCGACAGCAGAGCCGGATGCAGCTCGTGCGCCAGCCGCCGCAGTTGCGCCTCGACCTGATCGAGCAATTGGCGCACCGGGAGCAGGCCCGGCTGCTGTTGCTGAGGCAACACCGCCACCGCCTGGTCCAACTGGATCATCACGGCGGCCAGAAGCTGTCCGCTTTCATCGTGCAGCGCGCGCGCAATTTGCTCGACGCGCTGCTCCATGCGCTCGTTCACGCTGCGCAGGGCGGCGTTGGCCTCGCCGTAGCCGCGCAGCAGCATCTCGTAGCCGGCGATGAGCTCGCGGAATATCTGCCCGGCGGCAGCGATCTTGGTCGGCGTGCCCAGCGCGGCCGGGCCGTCGGAGCTGCGTAACCATTCCGCCAGCGCCTGGTGATGCAGATCGGCCAGCTCGAGCAGGCTGGCGTTGGCGGCCATCAGGTCGCGGCCGATCTGATAGGCGCGGCTCATGGATTCTTCCGTGGGGTTCGCCCAGTGCTGTTCGAGCAACTCGCGATAGGCGGTACTCACGTATTCGAGGCGGCGGGCGCGGGCTCCGGCGTTCACGCGGGCACCCCGGCGTCGTAGCGGGCGACCAGAACCAAGGCGTCGTCATCGGCACGCCGGCAGGTACGCAGCAAGGTGGCCGCGGCGCGCTCAGGCGGCATCAACAGATCGGAAAATTGCATGATGCGTTTGGCGTCCAGGCCGTCGGTGAACAGCAGCAGGGTGTCGCCGGGTGCGATGGTGGTCATGGCGGCGTAGGGCGGCGGCAGCGAGACGCCCACCGTGCCCCCACGGCAGAGCAGGTGTTCGGTGGCGCCTTCCCCGGTAGTGCCCGCGCGCAGCAGCAGCCCGCCTACGTTGCCTACGCCCAACCAGGTCAGGGTGTCGTCGGCGTATTGGATCCATGCCAGGCTCATCACCGCTCCACGCGTTGAACGCAGCTCCGTATGACAAGCCTGTAGCAACTGAATGGCCTTTCCATGCCCGGCCGCGCGCAAGGCCCCCACGGCCCGCTCGGCGGCACGCGCCGCCTCGGCGCCGTGTCCCAGGCCATCGGCGGCAGCAATCAGGCACCCACCTGCAAGCTCTTGCACCAAGGCGGCATCGCCGCAAACGCTTTCCCCGGGTATGGGCAGGCGGGCGACCGACGCGCTGACGTGGCGCTGCAGTGCCGGCTTGGGCGCGGCGGGCTTTAGTTCCGTATCCATTTGGCGATCAGCACCGTGGTGCCGCAACTAGGCTGACTTACGATCTCAAATGTGTCCATGAGGCGTTTCACCCCGGGCAGGCCCAGACCCAGGCCGCCGGAAGTGGAGTAGCCGTCCTGCATGGCGCGCTCAATATCGGGGATGCCCGGCCCCTGATCGCGGGCCACGATCACCAGGCCGCGGCGGCTGTCGTCGCTCACCAGTCGCAGTTCCAGTTCGCCCACGCGCGCATAGGTGACGATGTTGCGCGCCAGCTCGGAGATCGCCGTGGCGATCAGCGTCAGATCGGTCGAGACAAACCCCAGCGTCTCGCCCAGTGCCCGCCCGCGCTGACGCGCCAGCAGGACATCGCGGTCCGAGCGGATGGCGATGTGCTCAACGTTGGCCACGGGAATGAGGGGCGGGGGCGGGCCCAGCCGCTTTGGGGGAAGCGGGGTGGGGGCGCACGCGGCGCGCCTGAGCATTCAGATACGCCAGCCCTTCTTCCAGATCCAGGGCCGTATCCACACCCTCCAGCGACAGCCCCAACTGCACCATGGTGATGGCCAGATCGGGGTGAATGCCGACGATGACCGTCTTGGCGCCACGGAAGGCCGCCGTATGGGCGATGTCGCGCAGCGTGCGGCAGGCGAAGGAGTCGAGCACATCCACGGCGGTCACGTCCACGATGACACCGCGCGAGCGGAACTTGCCCACCTGCTCGACGAGCGAACGGCGCATTTGCGCCAAGTCGGCGTCGGTGAGCGCCGACTGCACCGTAGCGATGAGATAATGCCCCTGCTTGAGTACGGGAACGTCCACGTTTCAGTCCCAGCGGCGCTCAGGCTTCCTGCTGGCCCTCGGTCAAGGGCACCACTCGATATCCGAGCAAGCGCTCCGCTTCTTCGATACCGCCTTGCAAATCACCGACCGTGGTCATTTTACCCAAATCCACGCCGATGGTAACCAGGGTTTGCGCGATTTCCGGCGAGAGGCCGGTCACGATGACGGTGGCGCCGAGCAGGCGGGAGGCTTCCACCGTCTGCACCAAGTGGTTGGCCACAGTGGCATCCATAGCCGCCACGCCGGTGATATCAATCACGACGACCTTGGCGCGGTTGGTGCGGATGCCGCGCAGCAGTTGCTCCGTGAGCTGGCGCGCGCGCTGGGGATCAATGACACCGATGATGGGCAGAATCAGCAGGCGTTCGCGCACCTGCAGCACCGGCGTGGACAGCTCGCGGATGGCCTCCTGCTGCTCGCGGATGATGCGTTCGCGTTCCTGCACGAAGCCCACGGCCACGGTGTTGGCGATGCGGTTGGCGGCCGGTTCGTAGGCGTCGAGAATGCGGTTCAGCTTGGTGAAATCGGCCTGGTACTTGGCGAACAGGGAACGGGCGAGCACGTCGCGCAGCAGCAGCACGATGCCCACGACTTCGTGCGTTTCCACGCCGCGGGGAATGATGCGCTCGGACAGGTTGCGCGCGTAGGCCTGCAATGCCTCGAAGGTACCCGTCTCCAGCGCCTCGACGTAGTTGTCGTACACCGAGGTGGCTTCGGCGAAGATTTCTTCCTTGGTCATCGCCGTCAGCAGCTCGGCTTCGGTAATGCGGCGGGCCCATTCCTCGCGCAACTGGGTGCGGTTTTGGCGCAGGTGGGCGACCAGCTCGCGCAACAATGCCATGGTGGATTCTGTTCCCATCGTAGGGGTGGCGATAGCTGCGGGTATTTCTCGTTTGGCCATACGGGTTCCTCTCGAACTTATGGACGTTGACCTATGCCGGGCTAAGCGTAGCGCAAGCACCGGGGGCCGAGTCAAGGCGCACGAGTACGGGTTTTCCCGTATTCGGGTTGGGGAAATCACTGATTCGCCCGGGCCGGGCCGTCCGGCGCGCACTGCATGGGCGCCTGCATGCAGTTGCATGCCATTGCTGCACCGCCATGCGCACCCCTGCAGGCGCGATTTGCTGCTCGCAGTGCGGATTTGCGCTTTGCGCTTTTTGGCACCCGGCGTGCTCAGGCGAAGGCATGGAAGAGGGAAACCGGCCACCGTTCGGAACGGAGATGGAACCGGAGGTTTCGCTGAAGGCGCTGACGCGCCAGGCTGTGCGCGAATTGGAGCGCAGCGTGATCCTGCGCACCTTGCAGGAACATCACTGGCATCGCAAGCGCACGGCGGAGGCTTTGCACATTAGTTATCGGGCGCTGCTGTACAAGCTGAAAGATTGCGGTTTCATTTCCGGGCGCAGTAAACCCGCCCAAAGCAAAACCGAGGAGCGGCCATGAAGCAGATGCGGCGCACGATTTTGCTGTGGGCCCTGGCGGCCGTGCTGGCGGCGGCGCAGGGTCCGCTGCACTTTCTCGCGCACCTTGGCGGCGGCCCAGCGGCGCCGGCAGCGAGCTCCGGCACTCGGCCGCTGGCCGTGCCCGGCGACACGCAGTACATCATTGGGCCGGGCGACGTCCTGTCTATTGATGTCTGGAAAGAAAAAGAGATCTCGCAAACCCTGCCGGTGCGGCCCGACGGCGTCATCACCCTCCCGCTGGTGGGCACCTTGCGCGCCAGCGGGTCCACCCCCGGACAACTGCAACGGCAGATCGCCGACAAGCTGTCGGCCTTCCTCAGCCATCCGGTGGTCACCGTCATTGTGCTCAAGGTGGTGAGCAAGACGTTTCAAGTGCTGGGCAACGTGCTGCGGCCCGGCAGCTACCCGTTGCTGCGCCCCACGCGCATCCTCGAGGCGCTGGCGCAGGCCGGCGGGTTTACCCCCTTCGCTGATCCCGGCCACATCACCGTCCTGCACTGGCTGCCCAACGGCCAGCAAGTGCGCTACCGCTTCGACTACTCGGCGGTGATCCACGGCAAGAAACTGGCCGAAGACCGGCTGCTGCGGTCAGGAGATTCCGTCATTGTTCCGTGAGG
>JBOGKL010000235.1:0-4859 GCA_050745525.1 Terriglobales bacterium
GTACTTGGCCTCCATCTCCTTCCAGCTCTGCGTCCTTTGCCGCGGCGGAACGGCGTTCGCCAGCGCCGGCTCGAACCGCCCATCCGCCTGGGCCAATTGGGTCGCGGCGAGTTGGTAAGTCTCGGCCACGGCGGCGGTGCTGGCCTGCGGTAGCCCAGGCCGGTCGGCGGTCCTGCACCCGCCCGCCAGCAAGCAAACGAGTGCGAGCATGAGGCCCGCCGCTACGCCGGAGAATCGTCTCACCCTCTTATTTTCCTACCACGACTGCGCCAGTGTCGTGATGATGTTGGCGAGCCCATCCATATCGCGGGTATCAATCACCTCGGCCGGAGAATGCGAGGTGCGCAAGGGCCACCCCAGGGGTATATCCACAGCGCCGAACGGCACGAACGCCGAGCCGTCGTTGCCGCCGCTGGTTTCCCCCACCTGCACGGGAATGTGCGCATCGAGCGCCATCGAGCGTACGCGCCGCGCCAGCGCCCAGGGCGTAATGCTGGAGTCGTCAATGGCGCGAATGACAAAGCCCTGGCCCAGCAGCGCATCGGCGTAGCGGTGTGACTCGACGGGCGAATCGGAGCTGACGAAGGTGTCAACGGCGAAGACGTAATCAGGTTCCCGTCCGGCCGCGTCCAAGCGCTGCGCGCTCACTTTAGCCCCGAGCAGGCCCTCCTCTTCCCCGGTGGACCAGACAAAGGTAATATCGCGGCCGGGCACGCTCGGCCCCAGCGCCCAAGCGGCGGCCACGAGCGCGGCATCGCCCACGCGATCATCGAAGCTGCGCGCCGAGGCGCGGTCGCCCAGCAGCGCGCGGTAGCGCTTGGGAATGGTGACGGTATCGCCCACCGCGATGCCCAGATGGGCCGCATCCTCCGGCGAGTGCGCGCCGACATCGGCCCAAAGTTCTGGCGGCCCCGTCCGCGCGCCATTGGCGCGCGCGGTCCCGCGCCGATTAATAGTCTCAAAGCCGGCTTGATCCCAGCCCTCCGGCAGTTCCAGCACGCCCGGGCGCATCCCCTGCGCCGTATGCACCAGAATCGGGTGCCCCACATAAAAGCTCAGATCCACGCCCCCGCGCGTGACCAGTTGCAGCCGCCCATCGCGGCCAATGGATTGCACCGCAAAGCCGGTCTCATCCTGGTGGGCGACGAAGAGCAGGCGCGGCGCGCGCGAGCCGGCATCGGCCCAATGCAGCACGAGGTTGCCCGCGCTATCCAGGGTCGGCTGCGCCCAGGCAGGCAGTAGGTTCTCGATGGCCTGCGCCACCGGGGCTTCCTGCGGATGCACCCCATACTGCGTCACCAACTGCTGCACGATCGCCGTGGCGCTCGGCGCCGAGGACGGCCGCGCCGGCAGCGCCGGCGTCGGCAGCAACGCCGGCTGCGGCAGCGCCGCGGGTGCGGGAGTTTCCCCCAGCGCCGTCTCGACGCGCGCAATGAGCTGTGCCAGCGCCCCACCCTCGATGGTCGCCGCCGGCGTCGAGCGCCACTCGACGGGAACGGACCAGTACTGCACCGCGCTGCTCGCGGCCGGGTTTGCTGTCCGGCGGCCAAGGCGCGCGGCCATGACTGCCGGTGCGGGCCAGCCCACGAGAATCGCCGGCGCCGGCGCGCCCTTCCCGCTAGTCCCGCTCGTCTGCGCCACCATTTGCCGCACGCGCGCCAAGCCGCGGCCATTTTCCCATTGCTGGTTCACAAAGGCGACGGTGACCGCGCCGGGCAGATGCGCCGCATCCAGGTGCCGCAGCGCCTCCACCAGCGCTGCCGCCCCGTAGCGGTCGCCGATGCTGTAACCCGAGAGCTGCCCATCCCCGAGCACCTGCAGCGAGCGATCGAGGGCGATCGGGCTGAGCACATGAATCCCAGCCGCGCGCACCTCGGCCGCAGTCGAAGCCCCGATATCGATGTATACGTTGTTCAAATCGGCGGGATCAGGTGGATGCGAGCGCCCGCCCAGCAGGTGTACAGAAATCCCGGTGACCACACCCGGCAGCCACGCGCCCGCCGAGGTCTCTACCTGTACCGGCTGCGCCGAGGCCAGCACGTTGAACAGCGGCAGCCGCCCGCGCGTGGGCAGCCGCTGCACCCTCAAATAGCCCTGCGGCGTGATGGCGCTGACCACGTAGCCGGGCTCATCGAGCGGAGCGGCCAGCAGCAACGGCGGCGCGGTGGCTCCGGCGGGCGCGGCCAGCGTGACAATGACGTCGTCCAAATTGTCGCGGGTCGGGTTGAAGCCGGCCAGTTCCTGGGCGATGTGATCGGCCAGGGCTTGCTCATAGCCGGAAACTGCCGGCGTGGCCACGTAGTCGTGCAAATCCTGGGCCAGCGAACCGGGCACGGTTTGCGCCCCCGCCCACGCGGCCAGACACAGGCAGGAGATGCAAATCAAAGAGCGACTGCGCACGCACCCATGCTACTCGCCTCGCCGTTTCCCATCAACTTCGTCATGATTCGTCTCCGCAGTAACAGTCAGCGCAGGGTCGCACTTCTCTTCCGGTGCCAGTTCCGGCGCCACCTCCGCTCCCGCCACCTGCGCCAGGATGCGGTGCAGTTGCCGCACCCCCTCGGTGAGCGAAGCCGGGCCGGGCTGCAGGATATAGGTGGACTTGATCTCGTACACGTGCCCCCGCCGCACCGCCGCTGTCGCCTCCCACCCCGGCCGGCCCCGGATGGCCCCTTTGTTGACCTTTTTGCCGCACCAGGAGGCGATGACCACCTCCGGATCGCGCCCGGCCACCACCGCCCCCTCCAGGATCCGCCCGCGCGCCCCGGCTGCGGCGCTCAGCTCGGGAAACAGCGGCTCGCCCCCGGCGATCGCGATCAGCTCCTCGACCCAGCGGATGCCCCCGATCAGCGGGTTGTCCCATTCCTCGAACCAGACTCGCGGCCGGCGCGGGAAGCGCGCCGCCGAGGCCGCGATGGCCCCCAGGCCCGCGCGCAGCTCGGCCGCCAGTTGCGCCCCGCGCTGCTCGACGCCCACCAGCCGGGCCAGCATGGCCATCATGTCGAAGATCTCCTCGACGCTGCGCTGGTTGAAGTTGAACACGGTCAGGCCCCGGCGCACCAGCTCGCGCGTGATATCGGCCTGCAGGTCGGAAAACGTCAGCACCAGGTCCGGCTTCAGCTCCGTGATGGCGTCGAAGCGGGCGTTCAGGTACGCCGAGACGTGGGGCTTGCGCCGCGCCTCGGGCGGACGCACGGTGTAGCCGGAAACCCCGACCACACGCTCGCCCTCGCCCAGACGGTAGAGCGTCTCCGTGGTCTCCTCGGTGAGGCAGACGATCCGCTGTGGTCCCTCAGTCAACGAGCGCCCTTCCCTCGTCCCGGATGCGCCGCCAGGCGGCGGCGACGTGGCGTTCCTCGGTTTCCATCTGCCCGATGCTCATGCGCAGCACGAACTGGCCGTTCAGCTTCGTGTGCGTCAGGTAGAGTGCGCCGCTCGCATTCAGGCGCCCGAGCAGCTCCTCGTTGGCGGCATCGCTCGACCGCAGGCGGAAGCACACCAGGTTGAGCGGCGCCGGCGTCACCACCTCGAAATCCTGGTCCTCCCGCACCCACCCCGCAAACTGTTGCGCCAAGGCCACATGCCGGCGGACGGCGGCCTGCAGCCCCGAAACCCCGTAGCGGCGGATCACGAACCAGAGCTTGAGCGCGCGGAAGCGGCGGCCCAGCGGAATCTGCCAGTCGCGGTAGTCAATCACGGCGCCGCTGGCCGAGGCCGCGTTGCGCAGGTACTCGGGCAGAATGCTCAGCGCCGCGATCAGCGCCGCGCGCTGGCGCACGAACAGGCAACTGCAGTCGAAGGTGGTGAACATCCATTTGTGCGGGTTGAAGTTGTAGCTGTCGGCCAGTTCCAGTCCCGCGAACCAATGCCGGTATTCCGGGCACAGTGCGGCGGTGCCGCTCATGGCCGCGTCCACGTGCAGCCACAGGCCCTGCTCGCGGGCGATGGCGCCGATCGCGGCCAGCGGGTCCATGGCGTTCGAGGAGGTCGTGCCCACCGTGGCCGCCACAAAGCAGGGGCGCAGGCCCGCCGCCCGGTCGTCGAGAATTTGCTGCCGCAGCGCCTCCGGGCGCAGGGCAAACGCCTCGCCCACCGGAATCAGGCGCAACTGCTGCCGCCCCAGCCCGGCGATGGTCACCGCCTTTTCAATCGAGGAGTGGGCCTGCCCGGAGGCGTAGGCGACGAGCCCGGCCCCGGCGGCGGCCAGCCCGCGCTCGTTGCCCTGCCCCGCCGTGAGCCGCTCGCGCGCGGCCAGCAGTGCGCACAGCGCGGCGCTCGATGCGGTGTCCTGAATCACGCCGCCGCCCTCGCCCGACGACAGAAACGCCGGCGGCAGCGCCAGCATCTCCACCAACCAGTCCAGCACATGCGTCTCCAGCTCGGTGCAGGCGGGTGAGGTGGCCCACAGCATGCCCTGCACCCCCAGCCCAGCCGACAGGAAATCCGCCAGCATGGCCGGCCCCGAGCTGTTGGAGGGGAAAAAGGCAAAGAAATTCGGCGACTGCCACTGCGTCAGCCCAGGCACCAGGATGTGCTCGACGTCGGCCATCAAGTCGCCAAACGCCTCACCCTGCGCGGGCGGATGCGCCGGCAGCGCAGCGCGCACCTCGCCCGGCCGGCTCTTCGACAGCACCGGCCGCTGCTCGATGTGCTCCCGGTAATCGGCCAGCCAGTCTACCAGGGCGTGGCCGTCGCGGCGAAACTCTTCCCAATCCATCCCAGTATTATCCTCAATCCCAGACGCTCGCCGGGCTGGGGAGCCCGGGGCCCCAGCCCGGCCGAGCGTCAAGCGGGTCGCGTGGCGAAGCCGCGCGGGGTCCCGCGCCAATCAATGCACCTCAATCGTTATTGACGGGGCG
>JBOGKL010000236.1:0-6682 GCA_050745525.1 Terriglobales bacterium
GTTAGAGGCGATCTGTAGCCGAGGCGGCCGATCAGCCATTCGTGGTTGTAGCGATTACGGAACTCGACCAGAGCCAGGCGAAGTTCCTCGACGTTGCGGAAGTGACTTCTGCCCGGTAGAAAGATCGTGCCCGAACGCATTCGAGACAATCGGCAGCCGTACTACGATGCGCTCCGGGCGGCCGATCGCGCATGGAATGACGGGCAATTCAATGTGACCGATCTCGCAACGTTTCTTGCTGATCTGCTGAAACAGCAGCTAACTGAGCCCGACTAGTAGAGTCGCGGTAGAAGCTTTAGCGGCGGCAAACGTTACGCTTAGGTACGCGGAGGCTACAACCCTTCCAGCACGATCTGCCACACCTGCAGGTGCTTGGAGCGGAACGCCGCCGCGCAACTGAGCAGATAGAACCTCCACATGCGGCAAAAGCGCTCGCTGTAGCGTTCCACCCATCGATCCCATCCCGCGGCAAAATTGGCGTGCCAGGCCATGAGCGTGCGGTCGTAGTCGCTCGCCCAGTTATGCCACTCGACCAGGGCGAAGCGGTCCTCGATGGCCCCGCCGATCTGCCGGATCGAGGGCAAGTGCGAGTTGGGGAAGACATAGCGCTCGATCCACGGGTCGGTCGAGCGCACGGTGTGGTTCGATCCGATCGTCGCCAGATACATGCGCCCGCCCGGCGCCAGGCAGCGGTGCGCGGTCTCGAAATACTCCCTGTAATTCTTCTCCCCCACGTGCTCGAACATCCCCAGCGACACCACGCGGTCGTAGCGCTCGCGCACGTCCCGGTAATCGGCGACGCGCAGCTCCACCGGCAGCCCTGAGCACAGCGCCTGCCCCAGCGCCGCCTGTTCCTTCGAAAGCGTCACCCCGTCCACGCGCGCTCCGTATTTTTCGGCGGCGAACTTGGCGAAGCCGCCCCAGCCGCAGCCGATATCGAGCACCCGCATGCCGGGCTCCAGCTCCAGCTTGCGGCAGATGAAATCGAGCTTCGCCTCCTGCGCCTGGTTTAAATCCTGCGCTTCTTCCCACAGCCCGCTGGTATAGACCATGCGCCGGTCGAGCATTGCCTGAAACAGATCGTTGCCGACGTCATAATGCCGCCGCGCTACCTCGCTCGCCTTGGCCTTGGTCTGTTGGTTGAGCAGCGCCGAAACGGCCAGCAGCGCGATCCCGCGCAGGCTGCGGCTGGCCATACGGTCCAGCTTGGAGGCAAAGATGCGGCAAAAAAACTCATCCAGGCGCGGGCAATCCCACCAGCCGTCCATGTAGGATTCCCCCAACCCCAGCGACCCGTGCCGCAGCACGCGCCCATAAAAGCCCGCGTTATGGACCGTCAGGTCCCACGCCTGCGGCCCATTCAGCTCAATGCCCGCCCCTTGCAGCAGGGTTCGCGCGCGCGCTTCCAGTCGTGAAGTCACGCCCCATCATAGCGCGATGCAGCAGCGGAGCCGGAGCGCAGGGGCCCCCGGCGCAGCGGTCGTGTGGCCTTGAAGAGCGGGCCGCGCGGCAAAGCCCGCTGGGCGCCCGCGATCAATCGAAGTCAGGTGAGCTACTGCCGCTTATACAGCCCGATCAACTCAGCCTGTGCCAGCACTCTGCGCTTCAGTGCGTTCTCCAGGTCCTCGCGGCTCGATCCGGCCGGCAGTCCCAGGCTCGGCGCATTCAGCGCGTACAACTGGAACACATAGTGATGTGCCGGACCCGACGGCGGGCACGGCGCCCCGAACCCCAGTTGCCCAAAGCTGTTTTGCCCCTGCAGACCGCCCAACGGAAACTTCGCTTCTTCATAGTGTCCCGAGGGTAGCTCCGTAATCGTGGGCGGCACATCCCACAGCAGCCAGTGGGTGAAGTCGCCCGAGGGCGCATCCGGATCATGCACGACCAGCGCCAGGCTCTTCGTCCCGCTCGGCGTCCCCTCCCAACGCAGCGCGGGCGAAATGCCGTCGCCGTCGCAGCTATTGGCCACCGGGATGGCGTGGTTGTTGGTAAAGGCGCTGGAGGTGAGGCGAAAGTCCATGCTGTGCCCGTGCGCGCTAAACCCCGCCGCCAGTCCCAGGATGATCAGCAATCCGATTAGCTTTAGCCGTGTCATTTCCCCTCTCGATCTCCCGCACGGCCCAGGCGGCATGCTCGGCCAGCTCCGCGTCGTCGCCGGCCATCCATGTTTGGAGCCTGGGCAGGAACTTCGGGTTGCCGCTGTTGCCCATGGCAATGGCGGTATTGCGTTGCAAGCCGGAAAACTTCACCCGTTTCACCGCCGAGTGGCGGAAGCGCTCGCGGTACGCCGCCTCATCGAGCGCGCCTAAGTCCTCGAGCTTCGGCGCCAGCAGGCCCGGCCTGGGCTGAAAGGCGGCCTCATCGGTGGTCGCCGCGCGCCGGTTCCACGGGCACACGTCCTGGCAGATGTCGCACCCGACGACGTTATTTCCCATCGCCCGCCGCCACTCGTCCGGTATGCGGCCGCGCAGTTCGATGTTCATGTACGCCAGGCAGCGGCTGGCGTCCATGTGATACGGCGTCAGCGCCTCGGTGGGGCAGGCCTCCAGGCAGCGCGTGCAGCTTCCGCAGCGGTCGGGTAGCACCGCCTCTTCCTCTAGCTCCAGCGACGTAACGATCGAGCCAAGGAAAAAGTACGAGCCCTTCTCCGGATGAATCAGGCACGTGTTCTTCCCCTGCCATCCCAGCCCCGCCCGCCACGCCGCATCGCGCTCGACGAGCGGCGCCGTATCCACCACGGCGCGGAACTGTTCTCCCTCCGGCGCTGGGGGCATGGTCGTTCGCAGCCGCTCGATCCACATCTCCAGCTTCTTCCGCAGCACCTCGTGGTAGTCGTCGCCCCAGGCGTAGCGCGAAATCCACCCCCGCTCGCGATCTCCTGTAATCTCGCTCGACCGCGGCGCCTTCGCGTTGTACACCACCCCGCCGCACAGCACCGAACGCGCCCACCCCCACGCGGCCTGAATGCGCTCGCGCACGTAGTGGCCGTCTTCGCCTCGCCGCGCCAGGTACTCCATGGCGCCGCCTTGTCCCGATTCAACCCAGCCGGGAAACATCGCCATGCGCGCCGAGGGTTGCACGCCGGCGATTCCCACCAGGTCAAAACCCGCCTCGCGCCCCGCCCCGAGCACCAGTTCGCGCCCTAAATGAGGTGCATTGCGCATGCTAACCTGAAGATTCCGTATCCGTTATGCTCAAAACCTTTCTTGGCCACCACCCCGCCATTGCGCACACTGCTTTCATAGAGGATAGCGCGCAATTAGTGGGCGATATCGTGGTGGGAGAACACTCCAGCATCTGGTTTCACGCCGTCGTACGCGGCGACGTGAACGCGATCCGCATTGGCCGGGAGTCGAACATTCAGGACCTGTGCGTCCTGCACGGTTTCAAGGGGAAATATTCGGTCATGATTGGAGATCGCGTCAGCATCGCCCACGCCGTCTGCCTGCACGGCTGCGTCATTGAAGATGATTGCCTGATCGGCATCGGTGCCATTGTCATGAACGGCGCCCGCATCGGCTCGGGCTCGATCATCGCCGCCGGAGCCTTGGTCCCTGAGGGCATGCAAGTGCCGCCCGGCAGCGTCTACATGGGCCGCCCCGCCCGTCTCCATCGTCAGGCCACCCCTGCCGATGGCGAAATGATCGCCACCCACGCGGCCAACTACGTCCGCTATAAGGATCAGTACCTGCAAGTGTCATGACCATCCACGCCATCCGGGGAATGCGTGACCTGCTGCCCGAAGAGACGATTTGGTTTCAGCGCCTCGAGGCGGCCGTGCGCGAAGTCTTCGCGCTTTACGACTTCGACGAGCTCCGCACGCCTGTGCTCGAGCCCGACGAGCTGTTCCGCCGCGCCGTGGGCGAAGAGACCGACGTCGTGAGCAAGGAGATGTACAGCTTCGCCGACCGCGACGGTGCCCAGCTCACGCTGCGTCCCGAGGCCACGGCCTCGACGGTGCGCGCTTATGTCGAGCATCGCCTTTGGGAGCGCCCCGGCCTGACCCGGCTCTACTACATGGGGCCGATGTTCCGCCGCGAGCGTCCGCAGAAGGGTCGCTATCGCCAGTTCTACCAGGTGGGGGCGGAAGTGTTAGGCGGCGATGAGCCCTGGATTGACTTCGAGCTTCTGGTCATGCTCCGCCGCTTGCTCGACCGCTGCGGCATCGAAGGCGCCGAGCTGGTGTTGAACTCGGTCGGATGCCCCAACGACCGCCCTCAATACCATGCCGCCCTCCGCGCCGCCCTGGCCGACAAGTTGCCGCAGATGTGCGCCGATTGCCAACGCCGCGCGCAGACGAATCCCCTGCGCGTGCTCGATTGCAAGGTCCCGGAAGATCAGCCGATTATTAACGCGCTGCCCTCGATCCACGAATTCCTCGACCCGGTCTGCCGCGACCACTTCCACGAGCTGCGCCGTCTGCTCGATGGATCAGGCGTCGCCTATCGTATTGACCCGCGCATGGTCCGCGGCCTCGACTACTACACCTCGACCGCTTTCGAGTTTCTCCATGGTTCTCTCGGTGCGCAGAATGCTCTACTTGGTGGCGGCCGCTACAACGGCCTGGCGCAATCGTTGGGCGCGCCAGCCAACGTCGGCGGCGCCATCGGCTTCGCGCTCGGCGAAGACCGCTTCGTGCTCGCCATGCAGCAGGCATTTGCGGCTACGCAAACGTATCCCGTCTTCCAGCCCACGCCCCTCACCGCCCTGCTGATTCCGCTCGGCGCCGAGCAGCTTCATCCCGCTCTCGCCTTGGCCGAACGCCTGCGCGGCGCCGGCCTGCGCGTCGCCATGGCGAGCCCCGGCCGCAAGCTCGGCAAGTCGCTCGAGCTGGCCTCGCGCATCGAGGCCCGTCACGCCGTAATCATCGGTTCCGATGAGGTCGCGACTTCCCGCTGGCAGGTGAAAAACATCTCGACCGGCGCGCAGGAATCCCTCGATGAGCCCTCGCTGCTTGCGCACCTGCGCTCCCGGGAGGCGCCGTGAGCACGCTCCCGCAGCAGAAGCCGGCCGATCCCATCGAGCATCTGCGCATCGAGCGCCGCAGCTACATTCTCGGCACCATCATCGTCTGGATCGTGATCCTGATCACGCTGGCCGTGATCTACGCCAAGATGGAGCCGGGCCTGTTCTCCGCCTCCCGCACCATGACGCTCCACCAGGCGCTTCAGCGCGAGGCCAAGCTCACGCCGCAGCAGCAGCTCATGCGCCAATTGATTGACCTGCTGGGCGCGCTGGCGCTGTTTTTCCTCAACTGGCGCTTCAGCTTCATCATCCAACGCCCGCGCTGGGCCTTCGTTCCCAAGCATCCCGACGCGCGTCCGCCCGCCGAGCGCTGGCTCTGGTGGGCCGTGCTCGCCTTCTTTTCGCTGTTCTTGTACCTCCTCCTGCAGCCCTTGTTCACCTGGCTAATGGCCCACCTGGGTACGCTCGAGATCCGCGATCGCCAATCGCATCCTCCGCCTTCCGGCCCGTTCTAAGATTCCCTATGCCGACTGACCCTTCGATCCCCGGGCAGCGAACCTTTTACTGCGGCGATTTGCGCCCCGAACATGTCGGCCGCGAGGTCGTGCTGCGAGGTTGGGTGCATCGCCGCCGCGACCTCGGCGCGCTGCTGTTCCTTGACCTACGCGACCGCGGCGGCATTTGCCAGGTTGTCGTCAATCAGGAGCGCGACCCGGAGCTGCACGCCCGCGCTGCCGCGCTGCGCTCCGAGTACGTCATCGCCCTCACGGGCTCGGTCGTGCGCCGCAGCCCGGAAACCGTCCACGCCGGCCTGCCCACCGGCGAGGTTGAGGTCGTCGCCACCGGTCTCGAGCTCCTCAACGAATCGCGCACGCCCCCGTTCCCGCTCACCGAGGAATCGGCCGAGGCGGTCAGCGAAGAAACCCGCCTCAAGTACCGCTATCTCGATCTGCGCCATCCGGCCATGCAGGCCAACCTGCGCCTCCGTCACGAAGTGGCCAAGGCCATCCGCCGCGCCTTTGACCGGCACGGCTTTCTCGAGGTCGAGACCCCATTTCTCACCCGCAGCACGCCCGAAGGCGCGCGCGACTATCTCGTCCCCAGCCGCGTCAAGCCGGGCTCGTTCTACGCCCTGCCGCAGTCGCCGCAACTCTTTAAGCAATTGTTGATGATCGGTGGCGCCGACCGCTACTTTCAGATCGTCCGCTGCTTCCGCGACGAAGACCTGCGCGCCGACCGCCAGCCCGAATTCACGCAAATTGACGTCGAGATGAGCTTCCCTTCGCTCGAAACGCTCTTCGCCATCGTTGAGGAGATGCTGCGCGAGGCCTGCGCCACCGCCGGGAAGTCCATCACCCTCCCGTTCCCGCGCATGAGCTGGGACGAGGCCATGGCCCTCTACGGCAGCGACAAGCCCGACCTCCGCCTCCCGCCCCTGCACGACGCGACCTCTTACTTCTCGGACGCCGACCGCGCCCAGCTCAAGATCCCCGACGGCCAGCCGCTGCTGGCGATTCACATCCCCGCCGTCGGCCCCCTCTCGCGCCGCGAGCGCGACGAGCTGCGCCCCCTCTCGGAAGGCCGTCCCATCCGTCTGTTCGAGGACTTCGCCCGGATTGAGAAATCCTTCCCCACGGCATCAACCTCCCTCCGGAAGGCTCTTTCTGCCGATGCAAATTCTCTCATCGTGCTACTTACTGCCGATTTCGCCGCTGCC
>JBOGKL010000237.1:0-15136 GCA_050745525.1 Terriglobales bacterium
GGCCGCGCGGCGCAAGCCGCGCTGGGAGCCCGTGATTCATCGAGGCCCCGCTATAATGGGCAGTGATCGCGTGCCCTTCCCTGCCCCGAGTACCGTGAACCCGCCACCCCCACGCCCGGCGCCGCGCCCCATGCGGCGCGGCGTCGCCCTGCTGCCTTCGCTGTTTACGGTGGCGAACCTGGGCATGGGCTGGTACGCCATCCAGCAATGCGTGGTGGCGCTGCAGGCGTCGGCGCCGGCGACGCTGCTCGACACCGCGGCCAAGGCCATTGGCTGGGCCATCCTGCTGGACGGCCTGGACGGGCGCATTGCCCGCATGGCGAACGCCTCCAGCGCCTTCGGCCGGGAATTTGACTCCCTCGCCGACGTCATCAGTTTCGGGGTCGCGCCCGCCATCCTGGCCTACGTATGGGGCGTGCGTTTTCTGCTGGCCTCGCATGCGGCGTCGGTGGGGCTGAACCGGGCCGCGCAGATCATTGCCTTCCTGTTCGTGGTGGCGGGGGCGGCGCGCCTGGCGCGTTTCAACATTGACGCCGACGAGGAGGTGCCGCGGGCGCCCTCGAACCCGGGCAAACCGGGCAAGCGCTATTTTGTCGGCCTACCCATCCCCGCCGCCGCCGGCGTGATTGCCGCCGTGGTGCATTTTTTTGCCTCCCCGGCATTTCTCTTTAACACCGTAAATGAGTCGCCGGTGCTGGCCGGGGTGTGGCTGGCGGCGGTGCTGGGGCTGGGCTGGTGGATGGTGAGCACGTGGCGCTTCTACAGCTTCAAGGACATTGATCTGGGGCGGCGCCATCCCTACGTAGTCATGGTGATCATTGCCGCCCTGTTCGCGGGCATCTGGTACTACTCGGAGGTGATGCTGCTGGCGGTGGCCGTCTTGTATGTGGGCACGGCGCTGTTTTGGCGGCTCTCGCATCATCTGCGGCCGCGCCGTCGTCGGGCGGTCTGACGCATGCCTCCGTACCGCATCGCCGTTCAGGGGGCGACCACGCTGCTGGGGAAGGAACTGCACGCGGCGCTGGGCGCGCGCCATTTCCCGGCACTGCCGGCGGTGCTGGTGGCCGCGCCCGCTGCGAGTGCGGCCGAGGAACGAACCTTGGCCGAAGTGGGCGAGGAAGCCGCGGTGCTGGAGCCGTGTACGCGTGAAACGCTCGCCGGGTGCCAAGCCGTCTTTCTCGCCGGCACGGCGGCGGAGGCGCAGGCGGTGGCGGCGCTGGCGCCGGAGTCGGCCGCGCTGGTGGATCTGTCGGGCGGGCTGGGTGAACCGGCACGCGAGGCGGGCGGCACGCTCCTGACCGGCCTGGAGGCGAAGGGAGCTGCCGCGGATGCCACGACCTCGGCCCGAGTCCTGCTCCCGGCCCATCCCGCCGCGCAAGTGCTGGCGCATCTGCTCGAGCGCTTGCAGCTTGCCGGGCGCTTGCAGACGGCGGTGGCGACGGTGTTTGAGCCCGTGAGCCAGCGCGGCTGGGCGGGCGTGCAGGAGCTGCAGCAGCAATCGCTGCGTCTGCTAAGCATGCAATCGCTGCCGCAGGAGACGTTTGACGCGCAAGTTGCGTTCAACCTGCGGGCGCGCCTGGGCGAGAAGGCGCAACCCAGTCTGGGATCGGTGCGGCGGCGCATCGCCGCCGAAGTGGCCGCGCTGGGCGCGCCGGTCGCACCTGCCTTATCGGTTTTCCAGGCGCCGGTGTTTCACGCCTCGATGGTGTCGCTGTACGTGCGCTTCGCAGGCGCAGTAGCGCTGGAGGCGGTGCTCGGGGTGTTGACGAGTCCGTGGCTCACGCCCAGCGCGGAGTATCCGGACATGGTGACGACGGCCGGAACCGACACCATCCCACTGGGCCCGGTGCGCCGCGACGAGACCGGAGGCTACTGGCTGCTGGCGGGGGTAGACAACCTCCGCCGCACGGCCTTTAGCGCCGCCGACGCGGCGTTGGCGTGGCTGGGGGCACGGAATCTGTAAGATGCGCCGCGCTCGCATCATCCCAGCGCTGCTCGTGCCGGCACTGCTGGTGCTCGCGGCCTTGACGGCGGGCTGCGGCTATCACGTGCTGGACAGCGGCGGGGCGATTCCCGCCTCGGCGCGGGTGATTGCCGTGCTGCCGTTCACCAACTCGACGCGCCAGCCCGGACTGTCGCAGGCGCTCAGCGCCGCCGTGGCACAGGAGCTGGAGAGCCGGGCGCACTATCGCGTGCAACCGGAGCTGGCTGGCAGCGACGCGGCCATCCACGGCGACCTGCGCAACGTGACCATCAATCCCATCACCTTTGACTCGACCAGCGCGCGGGCGACGGCGGTCGAAGTTGTGGTGCATCTGCAGGCCTGGGTGACGGCCGAGCCCTCGGGGAAGGAACTGTTCCGCAACAACGATATGGTGTTTCACGAACAGTACGAGATCAGCCCCCAGGAGCAGAGCTTTTTCGAGGAGGATTCGACCGCCATGATGCGGCTCAGCCAGGAGGTGGCGCAGACGCTGGTGGCCGACATTCTGGAGGCGTTTTGAGCGCGGCGTTTTCCTTCTCGCCGCTGGCTCCCGTCTACACGCTGGCGGGGGATGAGTCGTATCACCGCGACGCCTTTCTTGCCCAGTTGCGGGCGGCGGTGCCGGAAGCCACGCGCGAGTTCGGGTGGATGGAGCAGGACCTGGCCGACGACCCGCTCGAAGCCGTCCTCGACGGCGCGCGCAGCCCCTCGCTGATGGCGCCGCTGCAAGTGTATGTGCTGCGCAATGCCGGCGAGTTGTTCGCTCGCGGCGGGGGCGGCGGCGAGGACACAAAGGAGGGGACGGCGGCAGGCCCCGTAGGCAAGAAGCGCCACGGCAACTTCCCCGCCAACCTGCAGGCATTCGCCGCCGCCGCCGGGCCGCCCAGCGCGGTGCTGGTGTTTCTCGCCGACCACATCCACATCCCCGCCCAGCGCGCCCGCATTTCGCTCGAAGACAAATCGCGCCTGCAACGCATCGAGACTACGCTCGGTGCGGCCGGTCCGGTTATCACCTGCGCGCAGGCGACGGAGGCGGAAGCGGCGGTGGTGGCGCAGCAGACGGCCACGGCACTGGGAGTCGGGCTCTACCCGGCGCTGGCGCGGCGCCTGGCGGAGTTGTGCGATGCCAACCTGGCGCTCATGCAGCGCGAAATCGAAAAGCTCGCGCTCTATACGGGCTCGGGCCCAATCGGCGAGGATGCGGTGGCGGCGCTGGTGGGCGGGGCGGCCTCATCGTCGGCTTACGAGATCGCGCAGCAGATCGTGCGCGGCGAGCGGGCGGCGGCGCTGGCCTCTCTGGAGCAGTGGTGGCGGGACGAGGGCGCGACCGGCGCCATCGGCCTGGTGTTTCAACTCTCGCGCATTTTTTCCATGGCCCTGCTGGTGCGCGAAGAGCGCGTGCGCGACCGCAACGGCCTGTACCGCGCCCTGCCGGAAGGGCTGCGCCCGCCCGGCTTTGCCGCCGACACAATTTTGGCGATTGCCCAGCGCATGAGCGAAGCCGCGCTGCGCGCTTCCCTGCCCCGCCTGCACCGCAGCGACGTGACCCTGCGCTCCTCGCCTCCGTCACTGTTCGGTGAAATGCAGAGCCTGGTTCTGGCGCTGGGCGGGGCCGGCGAGAATTAGCGTGCCCGCCTCGAACCTCCGCTTCTCCGTGCGGAGGCTTGGGAGGTTGATCAGATCCCAATCTTTGCAACTGCCGAGACCCAGACAGGTGACATGATCGGCGATGTGTCCCGCCGCGCGGGCCAATTCGAGCAGGGATGCGTGCAGGCATTCGTCGATGAGGAGCTTCGCCACTAAGCCTTGGCTGCTCGTTGATAGCGCGCCACGCGCGCCGGTTTCTGCTTTGCCCAAGGGCGGCGCGCCGGCCGGCCGCGTCGGGGAAAGGCGGCTACATAGAGCGGCGCCAATTCAATAAGCTCCCGGTTCAAAGCAGGATAGCCCTCCAGGACCTCTTCAACCGAGGCCCCTTGCGCAAGCATCGTCGCCACCAGATCAATGGGAATACGCGTACCGCGATAGACCGGAGTGCCGCGCATCACTTCCGAACTGGATACAGCCATGACCTGCGCCTTGCGTAGGCGTTTCAGTTCCCGTCCCACTTCTTTCCGTGCGCGTTCGACCCTCACAACCAGCGCAGGCCCGCCCGAAATGCTGAGCATGGCTGCATTGGGGGACGCCTCAATCGCACGCGCTACTTCCCGGCGAGCCGCTACCGGCAGAAGGCGGACCCCCTCAGCTTCCAGTCGCAGGTAGATCAAGTGCTGCGCCGACAGCAGGCGCAGAATACGGTTGCCCTGGCGTGAGCGTCGAGGCCGGATAAGGCGGGAGTCGAGCACTTTCTGCACCGCCTTCAAGGGTAGCTTGGCGATAGCGGATGCTTCCGCGGGCGTGTAGGAATTGTCCGTCATGCATTAAGTCTACCCCAGCAGGAGTAGATTTACCTGGATGTGCTCTCGCCCGCTTTCCGAAGTTGTCAGGAGCTCTCCGGCGATGCTGTCGGCGCGGGGTCTCACGCGCCGGGCGTGAGCTGCAGGGTGTGGGCGGTGTGGGCGGCCACCGCGTCGGAGCTGAACCAGAGGGGCAGGCCTTGGCCGGACAGGTAGGCGGCGAACTGATCGCGGTAGTGCGGGCTGAAGAGCTGGCCGGATTCGCCCGCCACCAGCGTCAGCGTGGAACGATCCCAGTCGGCGGGGTCGGCGACGAAGCGCATGCTGGGGCCGAGCTGGGTCTTGTCGCCGAGCGAGGTGGCGCGGGCTTGCTTCACCGTGAGCGGGCTGCCGTTGATCTCGACCGGGCCTAGGTCAGCGCGATGGTCGAGCAGGGGAAGATGCGAGAAGACCGGATGCAGCACGCTGAGCGTCTCGAAGCGGCCCCAGTGCGCGGCCTCGGGCGCGAGCGAAATACGCTGCACCACCTGGGCCAGGCAGTGCAGCAGCAGCGCATTCCAATCGGCATTGCCGCGGGGCAGCCACTGCGGCGGCTGCTGGCGCACGAGCCACCGTGCGAACACCGGCGCCTGGCCCCACTGGTATCGTTGGGCAAGTGCCGGGCCGGTTTTGGCGGCGAGCACCTCGAAGACCAGCTCCTTGCGCGTCCAATAGACGAGCGTGGGCGCAGCGCTTTCATGATCCATGACGCCGCGGAAGCCGCGCAGCAGGTTGAGCGCGCGCTGCACCTCCGGCGGCAGCTTCTTGCCTTCGACCTGGGCGGCGCTGCCGGCGGCGACGAGGGAGGCGGCGAAGTCCCGCGCCTGCTCGGAGAGAACGTCGGTTTGCACCTCGCCCATCTGGCCGGCACGCCATTTGCCGTGTGCCTGGAGCAGATCGTAGATGCGGCGCGTGCGGTTGGGGGCGCCCCAATCGGTCGAGATCAGGTTCGGATCGCCGTCCGGGGTGACGCGGCTGTTGGCGGTGGCCAGGATGCCGCTTGCGGGATCGAACGCGCGCGGCAGATCGGAGAAAGGGATCCAGCCGTGCCAGGCGTAGGCAAGATTGTTGCCGGGCACGGGCACGGACCCGTCGAAGCCCTGGCGGCGCGGCACCCATCCGGCAAGCTGGTAGCCGATATGGCCGGAGGTATCGGCGTAGACGAAGTTCTGCGCCGGGCCGGCGAATTGCTTGAGCGCGGTTTCGAACTCCTGCCAGTTCTGCGCTTCGCCGATGGCCAGAAAGACGTGCACGGCCTGCAGCGCTCCGGACGCGTACAGGCTCCAGGCCAGAGCCAGCCTGCCTCCGCTGTCGCGGGCGAGCAGAGGGCCGTGCGGGGTGACGGGGATGTCGAGCGAAACCGGGGCGTGATCTTTGACGGCGATGGTCTCGTGCCAGTGCCGCAGCGGTACCCAGCCCTCGGCCGTCAGGACGTCCCCCTTGCCGTCGAGCGTTTCGCGGTAGAGGTCCTGCACGTCGGCATCGGCGTTGGTCACGCCCCAGGCGATGCGGTCGTTGTGGCCGATGATGACGCCAGGTACGCCGGCGATCGCTACGCCGGCGACATGCAACTGCGGCGAGCGCAGCTCGACGGCCCACCACAGGCCCGGCATTTGAAACTCCAGGTGCGGATCGTTGGCCAGCAACGGCAGGCCGGAGGCAGTACGGCTTCCGGCGAGCACCCAGTTGTTGCTGCCGCCGCGCGGGAGGATATGCTGCGGAGGAGCGGCAAAGACGGGAAGGCGCAACTGAGTTGCTTTGATGGATTGTTGCCCGGCGGGCAGCGGCAGGACGGGTCCGTGCGGCAGGGGCGCGCCCGGCGGCACATCCCAGGGCGAGCGGTCGGGAAAGGCCTGACCGGCGAGCGCCGGGCCCAACTTGGCGGTGAAGGTCTCGCGCAGCAGCTTGTCTTTGTAATCGCTGGCCAGGGTGTTGTACATGTAGGCGGCGAGGGCGAGCGAATCCTCGGGGCGCCATGGCCCGGGGCGGTAATGGGCCAGTTGAAAGGCTAGCGGTAAGTGGTTCTGACGGCGAGAGATATAGTCGTTCACACCACGGGCGAAAGCGGTGAGCAGGGCGGCTTCCTCGGGTTCTAGGTGCTGGGCTTCGCGGTGCGCCATGCGGCCCAGGCCCAGCTCCCGATTCTCCTTGTCGAGCGGCAGGGCGGCAGGGCCGAAGACCTCGGCCAGGCGGCCTTCGCCCAGCCGCCGCATCAGGTCCATTTGCCAGAGCCGGTCCTGGGCCATGGCAAAGCCCTGCGCCAGGTACAGGTCGTGAATGTTCTGCGCGTGGATGTGGGCGACGCCCAGCTTGTCGCGCACGATGCTGGCCGGGGCGTCGAGTCCTGCCAACTGCAATTGTCCATCGAGCTGGGGGCGGTCGCCGCGGACGTAGAAGTACAGAAAGCCCAGGACGGCGACGCACAGCAGAACGAGCGCGCCTACGACTTCCGCGACAATGCGCCAGCCGCGACGCGGAGGTTGCGAGTGCGCGACCGCGGTTGCTGAAGCCACACTTCAGGCTAGCAGTTTTCGGCGCTGCGCTTACGGGGTGGCCGTGATCTTGCGCACGACCTTGCCCTGGGTGTTGAGGAACTCAATGACGGGCGTGCCCGAAGAGGATACCTGGAGCCGCAGGCGCGGGCGGCCGGAACTGTCGTTGAGCACCACGGCGGCCGCCTCCTGGCTGGTGCGGCCGGCGAACAGGCGCAGCGCGCCCAACTGGCCACGTATTTGGGCCATGGCTTTGCTCTTGGCCGGGCCGGCGGGCTTTTTGCGGATGGCCTCGAGCTTTTCCGCCACGCTGACCAGGTCGGTATTGGGGCGTTGCCAGACGCGCAGGCCGGCGGTGCGCTGGCCGTTGTCGTCGTCGTAGGTCAGCCCCACGGTCTGATCCTGCTTGAACTGATCGAACATCAAGCCGCTGCTGGCGACGTAGCCGTGGGCGGTGTGATGGGCGCCGAAAACCAAGCCGCCGTCCTCATCACCGAGCGAGTTGTAGAAGATCAGGCCGGCGCCTTCGTGGCGGCCCTGGCTTTGGAGGGTTTTGCCGTCCATGCGGCCCTCGGGCATGTCCTGGCGGTTCGAGATCACCATCTGCAGCGCGCCGTCGGGGCCGACGATGTTGATGCGATGCACTTTGATGCGGTCGAAGGTGGCGTTCGAGGACTGGCGAAAGGCCAGCAGGACCAGGGCGGCGAGCATGAGGGTGGTGACGGTGGCGTAGGCCTTCCACAGGCGCAGTTCTCGGTTCATGGGACCTCCTGTAATTTCCGAACGGCACAGCTATTATCGGAGAAAATCAAAGGTAATGATTCAGACGCTGTTTGGACCTCCGCCCAAGGCGACCCTCTTCGAGCGCGTCAGCGAGAAGGTGGCGGGCGCGGTGGAAAAGTCGCGCGAAAACCTGGTCAACCAGGTGGGCGACCTTTTCCAGGGCAAGACGGAACTGAGCCCGGAGCTGCTGCGGCAGCTCGAGTCCACCCTCATCGCGGCGGACCTGGGAGCGCGCACGGCGGCAGAGATAGTGGGCCGCGTGCGGCAGCAGTTCGAGCTGGCGCGGGCGAAGGGCGCGGCGGTATCACCGGAGGCGGTGCGGGCGGCGATCAAGGCCGAGCTAGTGAACATCTTCGATCACACGGCGCGGCGGCCGGCGGAAGCCTCCGACGGCGGGCCGTTCGTGATCCTGCTGGTGGGGGTGAACGGAGCGGGCAAAACCACGTCTCTTGGCAAGCTGGCGCAGCGCTACAAGGGCGAGGGCTTCAGCTCGCTCATCTGCGCCGGCGACACCTTCCGCGCCGCCGCCGGCGAGCAGGTAGCGGTGTGGGCGCAGCGGGCGGGCGTGGACATCGTGCAGCAGAAAACGGGCGCCGATCCCTCGGCGGTGCTGTTCGATGCGCTGCAGGCGGCCAAGGCGCGCGGGATCAACTTCGTGCTGGTGGATACGGCCGGTCGCCTGCACACCAAAACCAACCTGATGCAGGAGCTGGCCAAGATGCACCGGACCGCCAGCCGTCTGGTGCCGGGCGCGCCGCACGAGACGCTGCTCGTGCTGGATGCCACCACGGGCCAGAACGGACTGCAGCAGGCGCGGCAGTTCACGCAGGCGGCCCCGCTCACGGGCCTGATCGTGACCAAGCTGGACGGCACCGCGCGCGGAGGCATCGTGGTGGCCATCGCGCGCGAGCTGGGCCTGCCGGTGCGCTACCTGGGCGTGGGCGAGCGCGCCGAGGACCTGGTGCCGTTCGAGCCCGGTCAGTTCGTCGAAGCCCTGCTGGGAGCCTGATTTACTGCACCCGCAACGTCAGCTCGATGGTGTGCGAGGACTTCCCGGAGACGGCGGTGATGGCCAGATGATACGAGCCTGCCGGCGTGGGCTGGCTTACGACTGGGCTCGACGATGATCCGCCGCAGCTTGCGGCCAGCAATGCCGAGGCCAGCAGCACAACGCCCAGCACCCGTGCCGGCCACCTGACATCCCAGTCCGGCGCGCCATTCCAGACCCACGCCAGCGTGAGAGCGGCCGCGACAAGGCCCAGCAGCAACAGTACGATCTCAAGCGGTCCGGACGCACCGCCGGGCAGAGGCGCGAGCATGCTTGCCGCCGCCGTGCTCACGGTGACAATCGCCATTACGCCGGCAGAGGTGGGCGTCAGCGAAGAGGGCGACACCGAGCACGTGGCCTCGGCCGGAGCACCGCTGCAGCTCAAGCTCACCGGGCTGTTGAAGCCCTCAGCGGAGGTGAATTGCAAGCTATAGGTGGCCGTCTGTCCGGCCGCGATGCTGGCCGAGGAAGCCGTCCCTGAGGGCGGAGCGATGGTAAAGCCCTGCACGGAGAGGTTGGCAGAAGCCGAGTGCGAGAGCGGGCCCGAGGCGGCGGTGACAGTGATCGTGTCGGCTCCGGGCGAAAGCGCGCTTCCGGCGACGGTCACCGTCGCCGAGCCGCCCGCGGACACGCTCGCCGGAGCCACCGTGCAACCGGACGAGGGCGCGGTGCAGCTCAAGGCCAGGGTCCCGCTGAAACCGCCGCTGCCCGCCGTCGTGGTGAGGTTCAGCGTAGCCGCGTTTCCGGCGCCGATCGCGCTTGTCAAGGTCGAGGCCAGCGCGAGAGAGAAGTCGTGCACGTTGACCGAGGCCGAGGTGGAAGCGTTGACCGAGCCCGAGGTGCCGGTGACGGTGATGGCGTTGGCGCCGGTCGTGAGGGCGCCGGCGGCGACGGATACGCTCGCCGTCCCGTTCCCGGTGAGGCTGGCCGGCGTCACGGTGCAGCCGGATGTGGGCGCGGTGCAGCTCAATGCAACGGGCTGGTTGAAGGCGCCGATCGCGCTGAGCTGCACGGTGAGCGCCGCAGCCGAGCCGGCATTGACATTCTGGGTCGCCGGTGTGGCGGCAAGAACAAAGGGTTCGCCGGTGATGGTGGCCGAAGTGGTCGCCGTGATAATGCCGTCGGTTCCAGAAACGGTGACTGTGTTGGCGCCCTGCGCCACGGCGCTGGAGGCCAGCGTGACGGCGGCCGTGTCGCCCGGAGCGATCGAGGCGAGAGAAACGGTGCAGCCGGACGCAGGCGCGGTGCAGCTCAACGTGATGGGCCCTTGTTCACCATCGCTGCCGGTCGCGGTCACGGTGAAGCTGGCCGCGGTTCCGGCCAGCACCGTCTGTGCGGCAGGTGAGGCGCCCAGCGTAAACGAGGGGGTCGCGAGCGGCGTGATCTCCCACATGCCGCGCCCGTGCGTGGCCGCTACGAGCTCGCGGGAAGGCCAGCTCGCCGGCGAGAGCGCCAACTGCAGCACCGCCGTGTCGGGCAGGCCCTGACCCACCTGCATCCATTGCTCGTTGGCGGTGCCGCCGTCGGTAGCCACGAACACTCCGACGTCGCTCGCCACGTAAATGTTCGTGTTCGGACCCAGCGGGTCTATCAGAATCCAGTTCACCGGCGCATCCGGAAGGTTGCCGCTGATATCCGTCCAGGTGCTGCCTCCGTCGCTGGTCTTGTAAACATGGGGGATGCCGAAATCCTGCACACCGATGTAGACGATGTTCGGGTTTACGGGGTTGATGGCCACCGAGCTGTAGTAGACGTAATTGTCGAGCAGGGGCGCGGAGACGACGCTGGTCCAGGTGGCGGGCGCACCGGCGGCCGCGGCGGTGAGATCGTCGGTTCGTTCCACGTTGCCGTCGTCGGTCACCGCCCAGGCGACGTCGGGGTTCGAGGCCGACACGGCCACGTCGGTGATGTAGGAGCCGTTATTGGCGCATGTGCCCGCGCCCGAACCGCCGGTGGTGAGATCGTTGCTGTAGGGGAACCAATCGGTGGATACGGGGGTGGACGAATCGTTGTCCGGGCCCGCCCAGATGCGGCAGGTGCCCAGCAGCAGCGAGTCGGTGTTGGGCGCCGGGCGCACGACGAAGGGCACATAGAAAGCCGAAGCATCGGCCACGACGTCCGCATCCACGACATCCGTGAGCGTATTGTCCGTCTCGGTGCCGTCGTGATCGGAACGCCAAACGCCGACGTCGTAGTTTTCCGTGAAATACTCCTGCGTGGCCTCCGGATTGGTCGCCGTGAAGCCGCCGTCGCCCCAGTACCAGCGCGTCCAGCTCAAACCGCTGCCCGACAGCTTGGCAGTGCCGTTGTCCTGGGAGCCACCGATCCAGGTTCCGGCGGTCTGTTGGTCGGGCGACACGCCTTGAAACTGCAGGGTGTCGAGCGTGGCATTGAGGTCCTGCCAACTGGAACCGGCGTTCGCCGTAGACCAGATGCCGCCGTCATTCCCCACAAACCAGATGTTGTCGTCGAGCATGGAGATGGCGTGCTGATCGGTATGGATATTGCCTGGCTCGCCCTCGGCATAGGCGTTGGTGAGATTGGTCCAGGCGGAGGAGACGCCGTTGGCCGTCATGGCGGGAATCGTGGGCGTGCTCCAGAGGTCCAGGCCGCCGACCAGCAATCCCGTGCCCCCCGCCGGCGCCGCGATCTCCATGTCGTACAAGCTTTGGCACGCGCTCGAGCCACTGCCGTCTTGGCAATATATGCTGCCGGCGTTGCGCGCGGAGGTGTCCGGCAGCGGGATCGGCGTCCAGGTCGTGCCGCCGTTGGTGGACTGCACCAGCCCGGTGTCGCAGTTGGGTGTCTTGGAAGCGGTGCAAGGGGTTGGGGTCGCCACCGTGCCGAACCCACCGCTCTCGTCTCCAATGAGGGCGTACACGACGCCGCCGCGCGCGGCCAGGGAGGCCCGCGCAAACTCAACGTCGTTGTTTTGGATCCGATTCGCCGGCACGTTGCGGGCGAACGGCGTATCGGTCGAGGTCCATGTGGCGCCGCTGTCGCTGGATTTATAGATGCCCATGCCCTGGATCGCGGCGTAATAGACATGATTCACCGCGTCGTAGGTCAGATCGGTGGCGCTGTACGTCAGCAAGACCGCCGACCACGTCTTGCCGTGATCGGTCGAGCGATACACCCCCGTCGGCGGATTGGTGCCCAACGCCGGATTGGTGCCTTCCTCGTAATCGTTCACGTTGCTGTCCAACCCCGCCAAGACGATGTCGGGGTTGGTGGGGTCAAATAGAATGCGCGAAAAGCCCAGGCCCACGAAGCTTTCCGCTCCGTTATCGGCGCTGGTGATCTGGGTCCAGGTCTTATCGCCGTCGTTTGAGAGCAGCAATCCCTCGCCGTAGTAGGAATCAAGGGTCGAGTTAGGCTCCCCGGTGCCCACGAGGATGGTCGACGGCGAGGTGCTGTCGTCCACCGCGATGGCCCCCACCGATAGCGTGGGCACGCCGTCGTCGAGCGGCGTGAAGGTGGGCGAGGCGCTCAGCGCATTGGTGGATTTCCAGATCCCGCCGAAGGCGGCGCCGACGTAGATGGTGTTGCCGGTGGGGTCAGAGCCGTCAATGGCGATGGCGGTGACGCGGCCCGATACCGCCCCGTAATCCTGGGCCGAAGGGCCGCTCGCTCCGTCCGTCGAGCCGGTGGTGTCGAGCGGTTGCGGACCAAGCGCCTGCCAGGTGCCGCTGCCGGTGGGGCTGAAACCGGCTGCGCCCGTGCTACTTAATTCGTGCGCGGCCCGGTACGCGTACAGCATGCCGCGGCGCTCGGCGCGCGCCGCCATCAGATGCTCCGCCGGCGACCGTAGATCCGGGCTGTGCCGGCCGCGCATGAAGTAAGCCGCGCGCGCGCCGGGGTTATCGCGTGGCTGCCGCGCCGGGGTTTGCGCGGCCAGCATCGGCACCGGCGCCACGATCAGACAGCCTGCGAGGCAGGTAGCCCACAGTGACACTGTCCATACCCCTGGCGGCCGTTAAAACGGCCGCTTGCTGGGCGGAGGCAGCGGCGGACGGGGCAGCATGTCCGGACGATTGGCGGTCATGTAGACGAAGCTGGCCACGATGATGGCGTTGCGCTCCATGTCCCAGGGAATGACGTGTTCGTAGAGGTCGGCGCTGGAGTGGTGCGTGCGCGTCTCGTAGTCGAGCGGGTCCTGGATGAACTGGAAGCCGGGGATGCCGTCGGCGACGAAGCTCAGATGGTCGGTCCCGCCCGTGTTGCGCAGCGTGAGCGTCTGCATGCCGTAGCCGTGGAAGGGCATCATCCACTTGCGGAAAATCGGCGCCACCATGCCGTTGCCCTGCAGGTAGACGCCGCGAATGGCGCCCGAGCCGTTGTCGAGGTTGTAGTAGGCGCTGATCTGTTTCTGCTCGGGCAGCACCTCGCCCGCGGCATTGCGAAAATGCTGGTTGACATAGGCGCGCGAGCCCAGCAGGCCCTGCTCCTCGCCCGTCCACAGCGCCAGGCGCACGGTGCGGCGCATGCGCAGGCCGCTGACCTTGAGCAGGCGCAGCGCCTCCATCATCACCGCGGCGCCGGCGCCGTTATCGGTGGCGCCGGTGGCCGACTGCCAGGAATCGAAGTGGCCGCCCAGCATCACCACCTGGTTGGCCAGGTCGGTGCCCGGGATCTCGCCGACGATGTTGAACGAATCCAGGCCGTTTTCGCTGTGGTAGGAATTTTTCACGTCAATGTCGAGCGTGACCGGGACCTTCTTTTCCAGCGTGCGGTAGAGGCGGCCGTAGTGCTCGATGGAGAGGGCCAACTGGCAGGGCGTGGGTGGGGCCTTGGGGTTCCACAGCGCGGTGCCGCGGCCGAACAGACCGCCGGTATCGGTGCCGCGCCCCTGGGCCACAAAGACGGTGCCGTCGTTGGAGTTGCCACGGCCGGGCTCGAGGACGCAGGCGACGCCCTGATCGAGCAGGAATTTCAGAACCTGGTTCTGCGGCACCGGCTGCGCGGGGAAACGGAAGCGGCGGCGGCCGGGCGGCACGGCGATGGCAAGGGCCTGCAATTGCGGAGCGGTGTAGCGGATGAACTCGCCCGTGATCTGAGAGGCGGTGCCGGTGACCAGCGGGTTCGGCGGCAGGGGGCGGTCGAGCGCGAACTTGCCGCGCAACTGGCCGGCGTAGTGGGCGAAGTCGGATTGGGAGTTGATGCTGACGATCTCCGCCGGGGCTTTGACGTCACCGTCGGTGCCCGGCGTCCAGGCTTCCGGGTAGGCGATGAGAGGGTAGACGCGGGGGGAGACCTCCTGCGCCATCATGTAATCGTTGGACCAGCCGCGGCCGAAGGGAAACGGCTCCTCATGCACGTTGGCGACGCCCCAGCTCTTGAGTTCCTGCTCGGTCCAGTGCGCGGCCTGGCGCATGTCGGGAGAGTTGGTGAGCCGGGGGCCGTAGACATCGGTGATCCAGCTCTCGATGTTCATGACCTGGGAGTGATTCAGCTCGATGGTCTCAATCTTGTTGATCGCCTTAAGGTCGCGGGCGCTGGGGCCGGCGGGAGCGGACTGCGCGGCCAGCGTCAGCGAGGCGGCGAGGACGGCAGTGAGGGTGACGAGGGAGGGACGGATACCCATGCGGCGGAGTATATCCTACTGTTCGGTGTTACAACAAGATAAGGATGAGCATGCTACGTAACAAAGTTTGCATCGCGGCGGCGGGATTGGCCTGCGCCCTGGGACTGTCAGCCACGCCGCCACAAGCCGGCGCGGCCGCCGGCGCCGGAACCAAAGTCTTGATGAGCAAGCTGCACTGGCGCAGCGTGGGCCCGTACGTGGGCGGGCGCGTGGTGGCCGTGGCCGGCGTGCCGCAGATTCCCGGTCTGTTCTACATGGGGACGACCGGCGGCGGCATTTGGAAGAGCACCGACGACGGCATCCGCTGGACCAACCTCTCCGACGGCAAGCTGCCGGGTGAGAGCGCGAGCATCGGTGCGCTGGCGGTGGCTCCCTCTGACGCCAACGTGATTTATGCGGGCACGGGCGAGTGCGACATCCGCAACGACGCGATTCCCGGCAACGGCGTGTATAAATCCACCGATGCGGGCAAGACGTGGACGTATGCGGGCCTCGCCGCCACGCGCACCAGTTGCGCCCTCGTCGTGGACCCGGGCAACCCGGATGTGGTCTACGACGCCTCGCTGGGGCAGGTCTACGTGCCCAACGATGAAGGCGGCGTGTACAAGTCCACCGACGGCGGCGCGCACTGGACGAAGATTTTGTCCTCGAACGATCATAGCGGCGCGATTGACTTGGTCATGGCGCCGGGCAACCCCGAGGTTCTTTACGCGGCGCTGTGGCAGATGCAGCGCACGCCCTGGGGACTGACCGACGGCGGCGCTGGCAGCGGGCTGTACAAATCCACCGACGGCGGCGCGCACTGGACCAACC
>JBOGKL010000238.1:0-3155 GCA_050745525.1 Terriglobales bacterium
GATCAGCAGCTTGGCGAGGACGCGGTAGACGGTTCCGTCCGGGATGGCGGGTATGGCGCGGCTCTGCCCAGGAACGGCGCCTTCGAGGAACGGATAACGCGCCGGATCGAAGAGGTAGCCGTCGCGCGGCGGCAGGCGCAGGCCGCCATGGCGGGCGCCGCGATGGACAAGCCGGAACAGCGCCAGGAGCTGCGCCCAGGCGCCGTGGCGCTGATCCATGGTGTCCGGGTACTGCGCGGCGTCGTCGCGCAGGCGGCGGTAGAGGCCGAAAAGCGAATAGTGGTCGAGAAAGACCTTGTCGGCCGAGAGCAGGCCGCGGTCCTCGGCAAAGAGCAGGAAGACGAGGCGCAGGAGCGTGGTCGCCAGGCCGTTGTAGATCTGGTTGGGATCGCGCGCCAGGACCTCGCGCAGGAGCTCGCCGTTGGTTTGGTCGTTGGCCGCCTGAAGGCCACGCAGGAGCTCGAATAGCGCTTCCGTGACCTGGCCACCGAGGGCCTCCGAGACTGCACTCTGGTACTTGCGGCTGTTCTCCAGGATCGCGGGCAGGCGCTCGGCGGCGGGGCCGCCAACGAGGCGCCCCCAGCTCAAGAGCATCTCGCACGCGGCCCAGATGGGGCGGCCGGCGACCTGGACCATTTGTGCGACATCGAACGTGATGTGGCCTGCCGCCTCGACCTTGGGCGCATAGGCTAGCCGAAGCTGATTGCGGGTTACCAGCAGGCCCAGTGGGATGCCGGTGGCGCGGAGCAGGCGCTCGAAGCGGGCCTGGTGGCTGGCGTCCCAGCCGTGGGCGTCGGTGCGGAAAGGAGCGTCGAGGTCCGCAGCGTGGGGGTCGTCAGCTGGAACCTCTTTGACCAGCAGCAGCCAGGTTTGCTGGTCGAGATCACGCAGAGCGTAGGTGGCGCTGAGGGTTTCGGCCCCCTCCGAGATGGACGCGTTCAGGTCCTGGGGCGGAGTCAGCAATTGCGCCAGGTCCCAGCCCAACGCGTCACGCGCGAACTCGCGGAAATCGCGAATTTCGGGCAGGACATTTTTATGGTCGGGGTCTTCCGGGTCCGGCGGCAGGGCGGCCAGAAGGCGCCTGTGCGCCGGGGCGAAGTTGCGGTTGAGAACGGCCCCGGCGTCGAGCATCGCCCGAATCGAGACCACCAGCCCCTCGGGCTGGACGTAGCCCAGCCACTCTTTGTGGGACTCGATTTCGGGGGAAGCTGCCACAGTGCTCGCCTAGCCTGAGATTGGCCAGAGGTAGACCACGCCCACGGGCTCGATGCGGCGGGCGCGAACCTGGTATGCGTTCTGGATCCGGGCCGGCTCTTTTTCGAGCTCGACGGGAATTTGCTCGAGGCGCTGGGCCCAGTAGTTCCTTTCCGACTGCTTCTGGCGCCGCTCAGATTCGGCGAAACCCAGGGTCATTTGCTGTTTGCCCAGATCGTAGGCGGCGGCCTTCTTCTCAATGTGATCGCGCTGAGCCGAGATGATCTGGATCATCTCGTCGGCTTCCTGTTTTCCCCTTCGCTGCAGCAGTTCCTCGGCCGCCTCGGCCGCCGCCCGGCCGCGAGCTTCGAGATGCGGCAGCAGCTCGCCGATGTCCCGCGGCGCCGCCTCGAGCATCTGGCGGCGAACGGTCTCCGGAACGGGCCGAGCCGCCGCGGCGCCGAGCCCGTCCCCGAAGATCGTGTCCAGTTGGTCGAGCGTGCGCTGCTCGGCTTCGCGCGCGTAGGGCGCGAGCGGTGTCTCGCGGATCGCCGGGTCAACCCAGCGCGCCGCTACCGCGATCAGCTCCTCGTGCAGGCGGGCGGCCGCCGGGCCGTAGACAGCCACGCGGCCGAGGAGGACGACGCGGGGTATGGCGTCAATTCCGTGGGCCACGCAGGCGCGGGAAAGGTCATGGTGAACGAAACCCTGGGCGCGAAAGCGGCCTAGAAGGCGCTGGACAACGCGCTGCTCGAGGTGGAGCTGGACAACCGCGTCGGTCACGATGCCGGGGTCGGCGAGCACCACCGGGCGCGGCGGCGAGTCGCGCCGCCACTCGGCGAGCTTCTGGTCCTTGCGCCGGGGCGGGCGCAGGGTATCGAGGGTTGCGGCCCAAGTGGGATCGGCGCCGGCGCGCTGGTCGAGCGCCGGGAACTCGAAGGCGGGCTCGGTCACGCCTTCAGGCGCGGCCGTGGGAGCAAGCGGCGCGCCGCCCAGCATCCGCAGGCCGCATGAAACGGCGGCGCCGAGACCGTCCCTGACGAACCCGGTCGCCCGCCGCGAGCCCTCCACGTAGTCGCGGAGGCGCTCGGTTTGCCGCTTGAGATCGTTCTGGCGCTCGCGGGTGGACTCGAGTTCCTCCCTGGCGGTCGCCGCTAGTTCAGGTTCGAGTGCAGCGTCATTGATTTGCTCGATCTGGCGGGCGAGGTTGGCGCGTGCTATCCCGCTCGGGTCGAGGATCTTTTCAAGACTGCGGTCAAGCACGTCGGCGGCGCTGCCAAGCTCGGCCCGGATGGTCCTCGACTTGCGAACAAGGGCCGCCAGGACGTCGTCCTCAGGCCGCTGCTTGTAGTAGAAATAATGACAGAACACTTCGCTCGCCGGCTGGAGCTTGCGGTCGATGCGTCCGTTGCGCTGCTCCATCCGGCTGGGGTTCCACGGGACGTCGAAGTGAAAGAGGTTGTGGCAGTGGGCCTGGAGATTGATGCCTTCGCGCGCGGCGTCGGTGGCGATCAGGATGCGGAGCGGGTTTTCGCTTGGCGGCTCGTTGAAGGCCGCCTTGATGAGGTCCCGGCGGTCGGCCGGGGTGGGGCCCTGAAAGACTTCGATCCGCCCGGCTGCGGGCAGTGCGGCCTCCAGCTGGGCGCGCAGATAGCGCAGGCTATCGTCGTATTCGGTGAAGATCAGCAGGCGGAGGTCGTTCCACCCGCTGGAGGGGGACAGCATCCGGCTGCGGATCCACTTCAACAGCTCGCCGACGCGCGCATCGGGCAGGGCCCGGGAGCGATCGGCGAGGTCCGTCATTTCCCCGAGCAGCTCGAGTTCGCGCCCGCTGCCGGGCGCGGGGGCGGCGGCCGTGAGCGCCGCGATCTCCTCGGCCTCTTCGGCCGCGCGTTCCTCCTCCGAGGCGCCGGCCTGCTCGTCATCGCGGTCCACGCCCTGGCTGAAGATGCCGGGGCGCG
>JBOGKL010000239.1:0-5642 GCA_050745525.1 Terriglobales bacterium
GTGCCGAAGATGGCCGAGTAGTGGTTGGCGCTGAGGTTGAGCTGGTTGACGGAGGCGCCGCTGAAGCTGTGCGTCCAGTTGAGCTGGCCCTGGTATTCGGGCTGGTTGGAGAAGATGTCAAACGTCGGGTTGATGGGGTCGGTCGCCGTGGCCTGAATGCCGCGGTCGAGCGAGTAGCGGAAATACATCGTGTTGTCGGCATTGATGTGCTGATCAACGCGCGCCGCCACGTCCCACTCGTGCGTCTTGTTGCTGGCGTTCGAGTAGAACGAGTCGGCGCAGGTGGTGACCCCCGGAGCCGTAAACGTGCCGCACGAGCCCGCCAGCGGTGTGGCCCGGCTGGCGCCATTGGCCCCGTTATAGAGCTTGAACAGGCTGGTGTAGAAGGGAGTTTCGGCGCCGTTGCCGGTGGCGGCGAGGTTGGCGAGCGTGGCCGCCTGATAGGAAGGGCTGGGAATCAGCGCCTGCACGCTGGTGGGCAGCAGCACGTACAGCCCGTCGGTGTTGACGTAGAAGAATGTCTTGTCCTTGAAGATCGGTCCGCCAAAACCCACCGACCAGTTGTTGACGTTGTCGGTGGCGCGCGGCGTGCCCGCGGCGTTATTAAAAAAGCTGTTGGCGTTCATCACGCGCCCGTTCCAGTTGTAGGTGGCCGTGCCGTGAAAATTGTTGGTGCCGGATTTGGTCACGTAGTTCACGTTGGCCCCGCCGAAGCCGCCGTACTGGCCCGAGTAGCCGTTGTTGACCACCGTCACCTGCTGCACGCCGCTTTGCCCCAGCGTCAGGTTGGTGGGGCCGGAGTTGTTCAGGTTCAGGAAGGGATCGTTGTCGGGTTGCCCGTTGATGGTGAACAGATTGGAGGTGCCGGGCAGGCCGAACGTCGAGAAGTTGCCGTAGCCCATGGCCGTGTTCATCACCGCGCCGGGGGCGGTCTGCACCATCGCGGTCAGATCGCCGCCGCCGTTCGGGATCAGTGCCACTTGCGCCGCGCTGAAGCTCGTGGCCACGTTGGCGTTGTTGGTCTGTACCGGGGCGGCCTCGGCAGTGACGGTCACCGTCTGCGTGGTGGCGCCGACTTGCAGCGCAAGATTGGCTGCCTCCACCTGGCCGACGTTGACCGCCACGCGTGCTTTCCGCGGGGCAAAGCCGGTGGCTTTGGCTTCCACGGTGTAGGTGCCCGGCGGCAGCAGCGAGAAGCGATAATCGCCGCGCACGCCGGTGCTGACCGTCTTGATCGCGCCGGTTTGGGTGTTGACCAGCGTCACCGTCGCCCCTGGAATCGCCGCGCCGCTGGGGTCCGTCACCAGCCCGGCAATGTCGCCTGAGGTCAGGCTTTGCGCCGTGGCCCGTGTCAGCGGCAGCAGCGCAAACAGCGCCAGGGCCAGCAGCATGAACAGGAGCGGGAATGACAGACTCGGCTTGCGTGATGTGGATGTCATGAATATCCTCTCGGGCGAGAAGCCCGTTGCCCTGTCTTTGAGCAGCCGCAAGGCCACTCGCGCTCTGGATGATTCTGTTGTGCTGCAAGGGTTTAGCTACGCGGGCCGGCGATGTCGAATCCGCGCCGCCGAATACGGCAAGTCCCGATTTAAAATTCCGGAGTGGACAACTCTTTTGTACGCGGCTTCCTGCAACGCCTCGACCGCGCGCAGTTGCTTGGGCCCGGGGATCGCGTCGCCGTGGCCGTCTCCGGGGGTGCGGATTCGGTGGCACTGCTGTTGTTGCTGCATGCCGCCGGCGCACGCCGCGGATGGCAGATCTCGGTGGCGCATTTTGATCACGCCTGGCGCGCCGAGTCCTCCGCCGATGCCGAATTCGTGCAGGCCCTCGCCGATCGCCTCGGCTTGCCCTTGCACTCGGGGCGCGCCGCCGCCGCGCCGGCGCAGGATCGCGAACAACAGGCGAGGCGGCAGCGCTATGCCTTTTTTGCCTCCTTAATCGCCGCCTCCTCCGCCGATAGAGTGGCCACCGCGCACACCGCTGACGATCAGGCCGAGACCGTCCTGCTGCGCCTGCTGCGCGGCTGCTCGCCCGCCGGGCTGGCCGGCATTTTGCCGCGCCGAAACGACGGCATCATCCGTCCCTTGCTGGGCTTGGGACGCGCCCAACTGCGCGCCTGGCTGGCGGAACGCAACGAGACCTGGCGCGAGGATCCCAGCAACGCCGATCTCCGCCATGCCCGCAACCTGCTGCGGCATCGATTTTTGCCGGAGCTGGCGGCCGGTTTCAACCCGGCACTCGCGGCGCACCTGGCCAACTTCGCCGAGCTGGCGCGTGCCGAGGAAGCATTTTGGGCCGGGTATTTGGACCCGCTGTGGCGCCGCCTCTGGGCGCCCGGCCCGGACGGCGGAAGCTTCCCGCGGGACGCGCTGCTGGCACTGCCGCTCGCGGTCCAGCGGCGTCTGTTGCGCGAAGCCGTGCGCCGCCTCCAGGGCGACGTGCGCGCCCTGGATTCTCTGGCCCTGCAACAGGTTCTGGACTGGGCCGGCTCGCCCGCGCGCCATCCGCGCCGGCGTCAGATCGCCCGCTGCGAGTGCCTCATTACGGCCCATAAAGTCGAGCTGCGCCGCATCCGATAGGCTATAATCTGAATAGCATTCTTAGTGTGCCCGTGGAAGTCGGTGTCCGCTGCCGGAAGGAACCATTCGCCGTCCAGCACATCTAACTCCTGAGAAGGCCGTTTGAACTCAACCGTCAAAAGCGTCGTCCTGTGGGTGGTGCTCATCGCCGCCGCACTGGTGCTGTGGCAAATGGTGAAGATGGGTGGCACTGCGGCCCGCGAGCAGCAGATCAACTTCACCCAGTTCATGACCCAGGCGCAGTCGGGCAACGTCGAGTCGGTCACCATCTCCGGCCAGGACGTGCACGGCAAGGTGCATACCCCGAAGGACGAGACCTTCCACACCATCATTCCGGTCTCCTACCCGGACCTGTACAAGGTGCTGCAGGACAAGGGGGTTTCGGTCAACATCAAGGATCAGTCCAACAGCGGCTGGATCTCCGATCTGCTCATCAACGGCATCCCCATCCTGCTGATCCTGGCGTTGTGGATTTTCATGATGCGGCAGATGCAGACCGGCGGCAACAAAGCGCTCTCGTTTGGCAAGAGCCGCGCCAAGCTGCTTTCCACCCAGCAGAAGAAGGTCACCTTCAAGGACGTGGCCGGCGTCCAGGAGGCGAAGGAGGAACTCAAAGAAATAATCGAATTCCTCAAAGAGCCGCAGAGATTCCAAAAGCTGGGTGGTCGCATTCCCAAGGGCGTGCTGCTGGTGGGTCCGCCGGGGACGGGCAAGACCCTGCTGGCGCGCGCCATCGCCGGCGAAGCCAATGTCCCGTTCTTCTCCATCTCCGGCTCCGATTTCGTCGAGATGTTCGTGGGCGTGGGCGCCAGCCGGGTCCGCGACCTGTTCGAGCAGGGGAAAAAGAATGCTCCCTGCATCATCTTCATCGACGAGATTGACGCGGTGGGCCGCCATCGCGGCGCCGGCCTGGGCGGCGGCCACGACGAGCGCGAGCAGACGCTGAATCAGTTGCTGGTCGAGATGGACGGGTTCGAGAGCAACGAGGGCGTGATCCTGGTGGCCTCGACCAACCGCCCCGACGTGCTTGATCCCGCGCTGCTGCGGCCCGGCCGCTTTGACCGCCGTATCGTGGTGGGGCGTCCCGATCTGCGCGGCCGCGAGGAAATTCTGCGCGTGCACGCGCGCCGCGTCCCGCTCGCCGAGGACGTGGATCTGGCCGTGTTGGCCCGGGGCACGCCTGGATTCACCGGCGCCGACTTGGCCAACGTGATCAACGAGAGCGCGCTCACCGCCGCCCGCTACAACCGCAAGACGGTGATCATGTCCGATCTGGAGTCGGCCAAGGACAAGGTGTTGATGGGCACCGAGCGCCGCTCGATGATCATCACCGACGAGGAGAAGAAAAACACCGCCTACCATGAGGCCGGCCACACGTTGGTGGCGGCCATGGTGCCCAACTCTGATCCGTTGCACAAGGTCACCATCATTCCGCGCGGCATGGCCATGGGCGTGACCATGCAGTTGCCCACCGACGACAAGTACACCTACTCGCGCGACTACCTGCAGGCGCGCCTGGCGGTGATGATGGGCGGCCGCATCGCCGAAGAGCTGATCATGCAGCACATGACCACCGGCGCCGGCAACGACATCGAGCAGGCCACCGACCTGGCGCGCAAGATGGTATGCGAGTGGGGCATGAGCGAACTGGGTCCGCTGACCTTCGGCAAAAAGGAGGAGCAGATCTTCCTCGGCCGCGAGATCTCCCAGCACCGCGATTTTTCCGAAGACACCGCCATCCGCATTGACCAGGAGGTCCGCCGCCTGGTGATGGAGGGCTACGACACGGCGCGCAAGGTGCTCACTGAAAACGTGGCCATGCTGCACCAGTTGGCGCAGGCTCTGCTGGAGCGCGAAAGCCTCGGTGCCGACGAGATCCGCATGGTGCTGGCGGGCCAAGCGCTGCCGCCGATGGAAATCCCGCCCCCGCCCAGCGGCGGCGAGCCGCCCACGCAAGAAGTCCTGCGCCCCGAACCCGCCCGTCCGCCCCGCCCCGTGCCCGGCGACCACCCCCAGCCGGCGTAGACGGGATCACGGCCGCCAAGCCACGCCGGCTTCTTCCGCCGCCTCGGCCAGCGCGGCGTCTGCGGTCCACAGCCGCGCTCCCGCGGCCAGCGCCGAAGCGAGCAGGTTCGCACCCACCCACCCCATCCCCCGCCCCGCCAACGCACGCGAGCGCACCACGGCTGCGACCTGGTCATGCGGAACCTCCGGCAGCCATGGCAGTATTCGTATGTCATCGAGCAGCACTGCCCGCCGATGCCCCGGCCGTCCTCCCATGAGCAGCTCACCATGCACCATGGCATGCCCGGCAGCCAATCGCTGCCGCAGCAGCCGGTGGCATTCAGCCACGTACGGTTCCCGCCCCGCCCAGTTTCGAATCCAGATCGAGGTGTCGAGCAGGACCATTACCGCCCGGCGGCTGCACGCCGCTTCTTCCCGCGCGACGCCGGCATCCGCCGCCGCGGAACATCCTGCGCATCCGGTTCACTGCCGCTCGATGCGATCAGGTTCTGGATCGCCTTCTCCCGTACCAGCGCCTCCAGCCCTTTGGTCACCGTCTCGGTGTCCGTCCCCGCCCCGCACGCCTTCCGCGCCCGCGCCAGCAGCTCCCCATCCACATTCATCGTCTTCTTCATACATCTCATTTTACCGTACGCGTACATCTGGTCTGCACGGGACTGGAATGTGCCGCTGGCTCCTCCCGCCGCCCGTCGCCAGCCCGAACGTGGTTTGCTCACGCCGTGCGCCGTGGTGTAGCATACCTCTCGGATAGCACATGAACCGCATCTATCAGGGCCGCGTCACGCGCCTCGAGCGCCTGGACGGTACCCGCCTTGACCTTTCAGTTCTTTGGAAACACCACTGCATTTTCCAAGACGCCGTCAACTACTATTTCCTCGCCCTCGCCGCCATGGCTCCTCGCGACGAGAGCCCACTCGCACAATGGGCCATCCAGGTTCGCAAGAGCTGGCGCAGCCTGGAGTCACTGACGCAACTGGACGCCGATTTCGACCAGGCTGCGGTCCAGGTTCTCGCGCCCAGCCACGCCACCTCCAACCA
>JBOGKL010000240.1:0-4939 GCA_050745525.1 Terriglobales bacterium
GTTCTGCCGAGCAAGCGCGTCTGCATTGTGACCCTCCTTTTAAACTTTACTTTATTAAGGGCAGGTGCTTGCTCATGCGCACTATGGGCAGCACCTCACCTTCGCCTAAAGGCACGGCGACGTCTTCGAGAGCCTCGTAGCCGCGGGCGCGGTAGAACGGCACGCCGCTCAAGGTGGCACCCATCTCCAGGCGCTGAAATCCGGCCGCCTGCGCCGCAGTCTCGCATGCCTCCAGGATCAGGCTGCCGATTCCGCGCCGGGCGTAATCGGGGAGCACGAAGAAGGCGCGGATCTTCGCCGCCTCGCGTGCCGGGTTGAGCAGCGCATCTTCGCGCGCGCCCCCCTGATCGCCGCCGTAGAGCGTGCGCCGCTTGCTCCAGCCGCCGCAGCCCACGAGCTTGGCCCCGCTCTCGACGGCGAAGTAGGTGCCGTCGCGAATCAACTGTGTATCCACGCCGTAGACGCCGCGCAGCGCCAGCTCGATCTGCCGCGCCGTGTAGTCGCCCGCCTGCAGGCCGCGGACCGAGGCCTCGATCACCATTTTCAGTTCGGCCTCGTCGGCCGCGATCGCGAGGCGCAGGTGCAGCGGCATTCGTGTCTCCCCGTTCAGGGTTGCGTGGCCGCCGTCGGCAGCGAAAGCACGAGGCTGCATCCCACCGCGCCGCTCGCGCAATATACCGCGCCCCCCTCGATCAGCCGGGGGACGTGGGGGCCAGGTAGCAAAACCGGGAACTTCACCCCGGCGAGAAGCGTCTTCAATTTGCCCGGCAGCGGATCCCCGCTCGCTTCGACGGCATCGTCCAGTTGCACCTTTCCCGCCGCACCGGGCGAAAAACTGAGCAGCAACTGGGCCGTCACTTTGCCCGGCGCCAGGCGGGGAATGGCGACCGTGCGCCCCTGCGATTGGTCCCCAGCGTTCTGGCTTATTAGCGCCTGTGCGGCCATCTCACTTCCCGCCAGCGCACGCAGTCGCTGCCGCGCGTGCTCCACGCCGTTGTTCCCGAACCCGGCGACCTGCGCGTACAGGCGTTCGGCCTCGCGTTTGTGTCCCTGCTTTTCATAGACCTGCCCGAGATGATCGGCGATGTGCGGGTCGCCCGTCAGTTGCCAGGCTGCGGCCAGGTAGGATGCGGCTTGGGTCAGGTCACCCTGGCGAAAGTAAATCCACCCCAACGTGTCCCAGCAGTCCCCGAGCAGTTGCACATCTCCGGCCTCGACGGCGGTGAGCCCCTGCAACTGCGCGCCGGCGAACTCGAGATTGAGGGTGGCGATGGCCTTGTCCGCGAACTGCTGCGCCTGCTCGAGACCGAATCCGGCGCCGGCCATCTGATAGGCGATGTCGTTTTCCCATCCCGGCGACGGGTGCATGAGGACCGCCTTTCCCCACGCCACGGTCGCACCAGTGAAGTCGTGCACGCCGACATCTGCCTGACCCAAGCTGTACTCCGCCGTCGGGTTATCGCCCAGCGTTATCGCACGCTTCAGCTGCGGGACCGCCTCGGCGAACTGCCGCTCCCGCACCAATTCCACCCCGAGGTCTATTTCGTCGCGAGAGGTGGGACCAACCTCCACCTGCTTGCGGAACTCCACATCCGCCTGCGCCTCCTTGCCTTCGGCGGAGAGTACACGCCCGAGATTGTCGTACGCCTTGGATTCTTGAGGGTCGGCGGCGATGGCTTGGCGAAACGCTTGTTCCGCGGACGCGTATTCGCTCTGGTCCATTTCCGCAACCCCCAAATCGTTCCAGGCCCAGTGGTTGGTCGGGTCCGACGCAGTGGCTTCTTTCAAGGTGGTTTCCGCCACCTGGTACTGGCGGTTGAGGACTTCCTGCCAACCCGTCCCCATCAACTCGTGGCTTCGCTGCTGCGGCGACAGGGCGTTGCTCGCAGTGGCGATGTTGGTCCACACATCCGTGTCGCCGTTGAGCGTTGCGGTGAACTTCTCGTAATTAGCCTTCTCCGTGGCGGGCACGGACTTCAGCAAGTACCGCAGCGAGCGTTCCGCAGTGTAGAGCCCGTTACGGAACGAGTAAGTGGCGTCGTAGGTCGCGAAATCGTCGCTGATGTGGGTATCGGGTGTCGGCGTGAGCGAGTAGCCGGAAGGCAGCGTCACCCGGCAACGGGCGGTGACCAAGTGGGGATCCAGGCCGATCACGGAGGACTTGCCCTGGTCACTCCATGCCGGCAGCGCCATCACCGGCAGCGGCGGCGTCATTTGGTTTGTGGTCCAACTGGGGTATTTTTCGCGCCGGTAATCGTACGAGAGCACCAGCGGCTTTTCGATGTTGGCGGCGGCGGCGACGCTTACGTCGCTGACTTTGCCGGCAAAGCCTATCGAGCCGACGAACCCTTGCACCAGCTGCTGCCACTGGGCGGGGGCGAGGGCGGCCAAAGCCGCTCGCATGACCACCGCCCCATCGCCGGTAAAGGTGTAGTTCACGTGCGCGGCGAGCGTGCCCGCGGCTGACATCGCACCGGTCAGCACGAAGCTGGCATCCGAGTACACCGGCGACTGCACGGGTATGGTGACGGTGTGGTCGCTCGCGCCCGGCACGACGAGCAGGGCGGGTTGTCCCCGCAGCAGCGGCGATAGCCAGCCTGCCGGGGCCACGCCTACCGTCGGGTCCAACCACTCCATGCTGCCTCCGGTTCGTTGCACGACGGTGACGACATGGTCGAACTGCGCCGGGGAGGGTACGCTGAGATCCACACTTTGAGTGACGTTGACCAGCGCCGGCCAGGCGGTATATCCCTCGACTTTCAGCAGCGCAGCCAAAAGCGTGCTTTTATCCTTGCAGTCGCCGTAGCCGTTGCTGAGCACGTCGTCGGCCGCGTGGGGCTGAAAGCGTCCGATACCGAAGGGGATCGAAACGTAGTGAATCTGCTCGGAGACAAAGTCGTACAGCGTCTGGATACGCGCATCATCGCCGCTCACGCTGTGCACCAGCGCGTCGGCCTTGGCGCGAATGGCGGGTGTGACCGTCAGCTCGGGCTGTTGCAGTTGGTTGTACCAGGCGCCCACGGCGGCCCAACTGGGAAAGGTGGTAGCCTGCACGGAGGGCGGGGGCGGCAACGCCGCGGACGTGCTGGGTTTGGCCGGCGCCGGGTTCGATCGGTGCCAGGCATAGGTCTTTTCGCCGCCGCTTACGCTCACCACGGGCGTAAGCCCCGGGCTGCTCACGATCACGGCACGGTCCGCCGGCACCGTCAGTGAGAGCTCTTGGTCCTTGCAAATCACTTCGCGGATGACGTTGAAACCGAACCAGAACTGTCCCGGCACAATCGCTTTGACCTGGTGTACTTCGAGCTTGTAGTCGAGCGTCGCCCCCACCTGCAGGCCGCGCACGACGATCTGTTCCTGCATCAGATCGCTGTACATCGGCGCCTGTAGCGAAACCGCGGCCGGCAGGCTGCGGATGTTGCTGGGCGGCGTCGTGACCACCGTTCCATCCGCCTGCTTCACCCGCACATAGTCCACCTGAATCGTCTGGTATCCCTGCGTATAGGGCAGCGAAATCACCGCCAGTTCCTTGACCCCGGCCTCGCTTTCGACCTGGAATGAGACCTGCACGCTGCGCGTGCCGGTGCCGTCGCTGTTGAAGGTCTGGTGCGTAATCTGCTGCAGCACCACGAAGGCTTGCTGCGCAGCCGCGGGAGGCGCGCCGGCGGCTTGGGGCGCTTGCGCCACGGCCGAGACACCGCACAGTAAGCCGCACAGTAACAGGACCGCCGGGTACTTCATGCGGCCAGTATGCGCTGCGCAGTGCTGCCGGCAAGCACTAATTTTTAGTGCAGCAACTGCTGGGCGCCCTTGAGCGCGTGCGCCAGCGCGGTGCTGGGGAAGATGCCCAGCCAGAAGGTCACCAGCACGCAGCAGGCGACGGCCACGAACAGGGGCGCATTCGCCGGCGCCGTGGGCCGCGGATCTTCCTCCGGACGCATGTACATGTACACGATCACACGCAGGTAGTAGAAGGCCGCCAGGGCGCTGTTCAGCAGGCCGATGATGGTGAGGGCGATCAGGTGCGAGTGCAGCGCCGCCTGGAAGACGTAGAGCTTGCCGAAGAAGCCACCCGTCAGCGGGACGCCGATCAGCGAGCACAGGAACACCGCCAGGCAAAAGGCCAGCCAGGGAGAACGGAAGCCCAGCCCGGCGTAATCCTTGAGCTCCACGTATTTCTCTTCGCTGTGCGCCCAGTGCGCGATGATGGCGAAGGCGCCGACGTTCATGGCCACGTAGGCGGCGAGATAGAACAGAACCGCCGAAGCCCCCGCCGCGCCCAGCGCGGCAAAGGCGACGAGCACGTAGCCGGCCTGGGCGATGGAGCTGTAGGCGAGCATACGCTTGAGGTTGGTCTGCAGCAGCGCGCCCAGATTGCCCAGGCACATGGACAGAATCGCCGCCACCCACACCATCCAGAACCAGGCGCCCGAAGAACCGTGGAGCGCGACGTAGAACACGCGCAGCGCCACGGCAAAGGCAGCGGCCTTGGGGCCGGCCGACATGAAGCCGGTGACCAGCGCCGGAGCGCCTTCATACACGTCCGGGGTCCAGATCTGGAAGGGCGCCACCGACATCTTGAACCCCAGCCCAATGAACATCAGGCCGGCCGCGGCCAGCACCAGGCCGCCGTGGCTGACGCCGCCGTAGGAGATGTGCAGCCCCTGGGCGGCCATGACGTAGAGATTGGTGGTGCCGCTGGCGCCGTAGAGCAGCGCGATGCCGTAGAGGAAAAACGCCGTGGCGAATGAGCCCAACAGGAAATACTTGAGCGAGGATTCGCTCGACCCGGCGTCGTTGCGGCGGTAGCCGCAGAGAATGTAGGTCGAAATCGAGCTGATCTCAAGACCGATGAAAATCATGATCAGCTCGACCGAGCCGGCCATGAAGGCCATGCCGACGGTGGCGAACATCAGCAGGGCGTAGAACTCGCCGCGCT
>JBOGKL010000241.1:0-5940 GCA_050745525.1 Terriglobales bacterium
TCGTCAAGCACAGTGGCGTGGGCGCCGAGGACGACTACCTGGCCGAGGCGGTGCTGGAGGCAGCGGCGGCGGCCCCGGCGGGGGCGCGGCCGCGCGTGGCCTTTTGGGATGTGGACGCGCCGGCAACGCTGGCCGCGCTCGATGAGGACACCCGGCATCCGCTGCGTGCGGTTTTGCCGGCCTACGATTTCGTTTTCACTTACGGAGGCGGGCCACCGGTGAGCCGGCGGTACGCGGCGTTGGGGGCGCGGGCGTGCTATCCGATCTACAACGGATTGGACCCGGACACGCATTTCCCCGTGCCGGCCAGCGCGGCCTGGTCGTCGGATTTGACCTTCATCGGACACCGCCTGCCGGACCGGGAGGCGCGGGTGCGGCAGTTTTTCTTCGCGGCGGCGGTCGCGAGCCCGCGGCAGCGCTTTCTGCTGGCGGGCGAGGGATGGCACAACGCGGCCGTGGTGATGCCGCCCAACGTGCGCACGAGCGGGTTTCTGGCGCCTCCGGTTCACAATGCGGCGAATTCTTCGGCACGGTTCGTGCTCAACATCAACCGCGACTCGATGGCAGCGGTGGGGTTTTCTCCGCCGACGCGGATCTTCGAGGCGGCGGGCGCCGGGGCCGCCATTATTACCGACGCCTGGCCGGGCATATCGCTGTTCTTTCAACCTGGGAGTGAAATTCTAGTGGCTAGCAGCGGGACCGATGTGGCGTGCCATCTGGCCGAAGTTGCCCCCGAGGCCGCAGCCCGGCTGGGACGGCAGGCGCGCGAGCGAGCGCTGGCCGAACATACCTACGCACGGCGCGCGCGCCGCGTACACGAACTGCTGCACACCGCGCCGCGCGCCGTGGTCGAGGAAAGCGGCGAGCCGGCATGCGCCTAGCGATTTTTGGGCTGTCGGTGACCTCGTCGTGGGGCAATGGACACGCCACCACCTATCGCGGCCTGCTGCGCGGCTTGCACCTGCGCGGACACGAGGTGGATTTTTTCGAGCGCGACGTGGAGTGGTACGCGCGTCACCGCGATCTGCCATGTCCGGAGCATGCGCGGCTGCGGCTCTATCAGGACTGGCCTTCGGTCGCCCCGGCTGCCCGGCAGGTGGCTCGGGAGGCGGATGCGGTCATCGTCGGCAGCTACTTCCCGGATGCCGTCGCTCTGCTCGATGACCTTTTGGGCCACGCCGGACCGCCGGTCTGCTTCTACGACATTGACACGCCCGTCACACTCGCCTCGCTGCGCCGGGGTCAGTGCGCGTATTTGCGCGCGGATCAGATTCCGGCGGTGGACCTTTATCTCAGCTTCACCGGCGGTCCGATGCTGTCGGAGCTAAACAGTCTTTGGGGGGCTCGTCTGGTCCGGCCACTCTATTGCGCTTGCGACGAAGATGCCTATCGGACGCCCCGGCGTCCGGCAGCGTCCTCCTGCACGTTGAGCTTTCTCGGAACCTTCGCCCCCGATCGCCAGGCCAAGCTCGAACGGCTGCTGCTGCAGCCGGCAAAGCTGATGCCGCAGCACCGCTTTCAGGTGGCCGGACCCATGTTCCCGCATCCGGAGCAGTGGCCGGGCAACGTTCACTATGTCTCTCATCTAGCGCCGGCGCAGCATAGGGCCTTTTATGCCGGTTCGCGCTTTACGCTGAACCTGACGCGGCAAGCCATGGTCGAGGCCGGCTACTCTCCGTCGGTACGGCTGTTCGAAGCGGCAGCGGCGGCAACGCCGATCATCTCTGATCCTTGGCCCGGGCTAACCGACTTCTTTGAGCCCGGACGCGAGATCCTGGTGGCGCAAAGCAGCCAAGAGGTAGTCGAGATGCTTAAGGACATAAGTGCGGATGCGGCCGCCGCGATGGGCCGCGCCGCGCAGGCACGCGCGCTATCAGCACACACCTGTGTACATCGCGCACGTGAGCTGGAATCCTATCTCGCGCTGGTCACCGCAACCGCACCAAGCTACACCGAGTCCGCTCTGAAGGTTCGATAGCCGCCGCTCCGGCTAATGCATCCGTAAATTGGTAAGCCCGCATGGGCGATTTCCAATTTGCGAATGGCAGGACGGTATGGCTTTTCGTTATGCGCTCGCTTCCGCACTCATTCCCATTTTGTGTACTTTCTGTTTGGCCTTTCAGGTACCCCGGTTCCTGGTGCAAGGCTCGGTGCTGGACGCAGCCGGGCGCCCCGTCCCGCAAGCGACAATTCAACTGCAGGAGATGAACGGGAACCAGTCCCAAACCCAGATCACGAGCATGCTGGGCAGGTTTCAATTTGACGTAAGGACGGCTGGACCCTACCAGGCGACGGTGACCACGCCCTACGAAACGACGCAGGTGAACATAGACTCGAATCCGATGTCGAACGTGGTGATCCGTCTGGAGAAGAAGGCCCCGGCGACGCCGACGAGTACCGCCCCGACCGTATCGCTGAATGACCTGGAAGCGCCGGCGAAGGCGAAATCCACGCTGGAGAAGGCGGACAAGGCGCTGCGCAAGGCGGACATGAAGAAGGCGTGGGAGCTGGTCAATAGGGCCATCCAGCAGGCCCCGAACTGGGGGCGGCCGCATTTGATGCGCGGGGTTATGGATGTGGCGCAGCAGAATTACCCGGCGGCACGCTCCGATTATGAGATCGCCATCGCGCGCGACCCGCAGGACGGGCTGGCACTGACGGAGTTGGGGAAGCTGTACTCGGACACCGGAAGCTATGCGCTCGCCCAGCGCTACCTGGGGCAGGCGCTGAAGATCGAGCCGGTGTTGTGGCCCACGTATCTGGAGATGTCGCGGCTCGACATGCGGGTGCACAACTTCATCGAAGCCGATCAGATGGCAACCACGGCCATGGGATGCACGCCGCCGCCGCCGCCCAGCATCCACCTTTTGGACGGAGAAGCTGATTTCCAACTGCATCACTATCGGCGCGCGGTGCAGCAGTTTTCGGCTTTTCTGACGCAGCAGGGGCCGAGCTCCAGCCCCGAGATGCAGCAGGCGCGCCTCAGCGCCCAGGCGCAGATGCGGATGGCGCAAAAGCAGCTGTCGCAGGCGCAGTAATTCGGCCTATGCTTTGATTGGCGCGGGGCCCCGCGCGACTACGCCGCGCGCCCCGCTGAACGCTCGAGTCGAGCGTAGAGTAGTAGGCCCGAACCGTACTACGGAGGCTGTATGCGCGTCAGGGCACTGGCAGTATTGGCGACCCTCGCTGTGACGGGCACGCTGGCAGCGGCGCTCTGTCGGTCGCAGCAACAGCAGCAGCAGATGGTTTACCGGGTCCAGGGCGTGGTGCTGGACAGCGGAGGCAAGCCGGTTTCGGGCGCGTTGGTGCAACTGACCAGCTTGAACGGCGGCTCGGCGCAATCCACGTTCACCAACAGCATTGGCGCCTTCGGCTTTGTCGTATCCGGGCGCGGACCCTATGAAGCCTCCGTATCCGCCAGCTTCGGGACCGGCACGCAACTGGTACCGCAAGGGCTGATGGAAGACGTGGTGGTGCGGCTGTCGGCGGCGGCACCCGCGCACACGACCGCGCCGGGGGACCCGAGCGTGTCACTCAACAGTCTCGAAGCTCCGGCCCCAGCGAAAGCGAAGTATGTGCAGGCGGAACGGGCCATACACCAGCAGAAGATGGATCGCGCCTGGAAGCTGATCAATGAGGCCGTAAAGGAAGCGCCCCACTGGGGCCGGGCCTACCTGGTGCGGGGGATCTTGAACTTCAGCCGGCACGATTACGCGGCCTCGCATTCGGATTTTGCCACCTCGCTGCGGTATGACCCGAACAACTGGCTGGCGCTGACGGGAATGGGGAAGCTTTACTACGCCACCGGGAACTACCCTCGGGCGCAGCACTACCTGCAGCAGGCCATGGCGCAGCCGCCGCCGCACTGGCAGACGTACCGGGAAATGGCGCGGCTCGACCGGGCCGAGCACGACTGGGCGGGGGTGGACGCGATGGCGCAGCGGGCGCTGCGTTGCCGTCCGGCGCCGCCCCCGTCGCTGCACTTCCTGGATGGCGAGGCGCTGTACTACCTGCACCATTTTCACCGCGCCGGAGCGCAGTTCTCCCTCTTTCTGGCGCAAACGCCGCGCACGCGGGCGACGGCCACCATGCGCGCGGCGGCGCAGCACAACCTGCGGATCGTGCAGAAGGTGTTGCAAGCGGCAGCGGCCCACACCAATTGAAGCTAAGCTAAAACGATGCAAGCGTGTGCGGACCTGGTGGGCATCATTCCCGCGCGCATGGCCTCGACCCGGTTGCCGGGCAAGCCGCTGCTGAAGATCGCGGGCGTGCCCATGATCGAGCGCGTGTACGCGGGCGCGGCACAGTGCAAGAAGATGCGCGCCGTGGTGGTGGCCACCGACAGCCCGGAGATTGAGCAGTTTTGCCGGGAGCGGCGGATTCCGGTACACATGACCAGCGCCGCGCACGTTTCCGGCACCGATCGCGTGTGGGAAGTGGCCGAGGCGATGGATGCGGCGGCGGTGGTGAACATCCAGGGCGATGAACCCATGGTGCGCGCGGACATGCTCGACGCGCTGATCGCGGCGCTTTTTTCCGATGCCTCGGTGCAGGTGGCCTCGCTCTACACGCCCGTCGCCGCCGAGGAAGCCCAGCTCCCCAGCGCCTGCAAGGTGGCGATGGACGAACGGGAACGGGCGCTGTATTTTTCGCGCGCGCCGATTCCCTTCCCCCGCAATGGCGCGCCGCGATACTACAAGCACCTGGGCTTCTACGCCTACTCGCGCAGCGCGCTGCGGTCGTTTCACGCCTGGGCGCCCACGGCGCTGGAACAGGCCGAGGGACTCGAGCAACTGCGGTTTCTGTTCCACGGCGTCGGCATCCAGATGGCCCAGACGCGCTGGAACACCATCGGCATTGACACGCGCGAGGATGTGGCGGCAGCGGAGCAGGCGCTGGCGGCAGCCGGCGAAGGGGGCTAGGCTAGCGGCTGTCGTACGTCGGCGTACTCATTCCAATACTGCGGAAGTCCGGCGCTGCCATGGATGGCAATGATGTTGAGGCCGTTCGCGATCTGGTGGCCTGCATGGCTGGTCAGTGCCTTCGCTTCGCGGCCGGCGGTTCGATCCTGAGTAATCTCGCCACCGAAAGCGCCGCAGACTCGATCATTGCAGCGTTTTGATTGCCTCGAAAATAGATCAGCTGAACATCAACAATCCGACCGACACCATCCGCCCCAGTGCGTCAAACGTCTGCCCCGTCCCGTTGAACGTCACCGCCTTCCCCTCCGCGTCCCACGCATACAGGTCCCGCTCCTGCCCCTCCGGGGCCCGGCTCCGACGGCAATCCACCAGGAATCATACTCGGGATTGGGCGAATGGGGGGCAGGTCAGCAGGTCACGCGCCCGCAGGTTAACCTTTTCGACCGTGCGGATCAGCGGCGGGTGCGCGCAAAACTTATTAGGGCCGCTGCAGCCCCGGATGCCTCCGCCGTGAGGGCGATGAAAAGTGCCAGCCCGCTGCCGATGATACCGGTCGATGCTGCCTGGCTTGACAGGACCAACGCGGCGAGCGCAAGCCAAGTGACGCGCCAGTTAGCCGCGACCCGAGGCCTCAGGCCGAGCGCGAGGCCTCCCAGCCCAGCCGCGACGGCCGCCGCTAGCAACCACCATGGCATCGGAACCGGTTGGGGCGATACACGGCCGGGGCGCAGTTCGCCCAAGGCGAGCGCGGCCCAAAGTATCCCCGCGGCGAGCCAACCCCATCGTCCATCCATGAGGTGCTCGCCACGTTCGCCGACGTTCTCAACGCGGTCCATATGTCCCACCAGAGCACGCCGCCCGGATCGATTCCATGCCGCCGAAGTCGAAGGCCAGCGCGGCTGGGACGAGCGCAACCACCCCCCTAGCAGGCTGCTGAAAAAGGCCTGCACTGCGTGTAGCCGAAGGCGGTTGCCGGACGTCGAAGCAGCATGCGTGGAAACGACGAGCAACAGGGCGG
>JBOGKL010000242.1:0-17594 GCA_050745525.1 Terriglobales bacterium
CACCTGCGGATTGGGCAGGCCCACCAGGGATCCATCCGTAGACGTGTAGCAGCTCACCACCGCGGGCACCAGGCTGCTACCGCCACCGGCGGTTGCTTGCTGACTCAATGCCAGAGTCAAGGTCCCGTTGGCCACCGGTCCGGCCGTGGGCAAGGCAAATGTGCCCTGCAGCGTGCCCTGCGCGGCTGCGGCCGTTCCGAGCGCGATCACTGCCATCATCAGCCAGACTCGCGGCTGAGTGTATCTGGTCATGCGCAACCTCATGCCCCCCGATTCACCGCGTGGCCCATCATGTGAAATGCCTGCCGCCCGCCGCGCCCCGAATATTCGGTCCAATGAATGCGCCTTTCGCTGATCTCCTCGCCAGGTGCCAGCGCCCCGGCGCCCACGGCCAACTTGCCTTCCGCCGTACACCATGCCCGTCCGGTGGCCAACAGCCGTCGCGCCTGCGAACGGCCGATGTACCGCCCGGGTTCCTGCGCCAGTTCGATCCTTGTGTTGGACATGTGCCCCGTCTGGGAACGCACTGCGGGCGTCCCAGCGACTTTCCGCACCCTCGATATCCGGCGGGCTGCCCGGTGGGAGTTGTGCTCCCGAATTGGTCTCCGGCCTTTGCGGCCGATCGCGTTTGCGCGTACGAGTGTATAGAGTCGAAAGTTGCCTGAAAGGTTGGTGACTAGGCCAATCACTTTTCTGTTACAGAACTGTGCCCGCTTGGCACAAAAGGGAAACCATTTTGTGACCGCTGTGCCTACGCCTCGACCTGCCCGGCAGCACTATGCTCTCGGCTTGGCGGGCGCCCCTCCTGCCGAACCGCTTTGTTATCCTAGGGGTGGTTGTTGCTGCTTTGATTGGAGATGGCGACTGCTCCCCATATCGCCGCGCTGGATCCGGCTGCCGCGCTGCCGGGCGCGGAAGTGCGACTGCGCGGTACGGGTTTGGCCTCAGGTGAGCATGTCCCGGACGTCCGCGTGGGTGGCATCTCGGCTCCCATCGTGCTGACGAGCCCCCATCTGCTGATTGCGCGCGTGCCGGAATCAGCCCTCTCGGGGGCTGTCGAATTCGAGCGCCCCGGATCGCCCGCCGCGCAGTCGCCGGATACGCTCGAGGTCGCAACTCTCATCGCCGATAATCTTCACCCCGTCTGCAACCCCGCTCTCGATCCGGAGGGAGGCATTTACGCCACCTTGAGTGGTTCGCGCGGGCAGAAAACTCCAGTCAGCATTTTTAAACTCAATGCCAACTTCACGGTCAAACCCTGGAGCAGCGCGCTTACCAACCCAAGCGGTTTGGCCTTTGACCACGAGGGGGTCCTCTATGCGTCCAGTCGCTTCGACGGTTCCGTGTATCGCTTAGCCCCGAACGGCGCCGCCACCTTGGTGGCGCAGGGGCTGGGCGTCGCCACTGGCATCGCTTTCGATGTGGCAGGGAACCTCTACGTCGGCGATCGTAGCGGCACGGTATTCAAAATAGATCGCGAGCACAATACCTTCGTCTTTGCCACGCTGGAACCAAGTGTGGCGGCCTACCACATGGCCGTGGGCCCGGATCATCATCTCTACGTCTGCGGTCCCACCACCTCCAGCCACGACACGATCTGGCGTATTAACCCGCACGGTGCGGTGACGCCGTTCTTTGTGGGCCTGGGCCGCCCGCAGGGACTAGCCTTCGATGTAAGCGGCAATCTGTATGTTGTGGCTTCCTATCGCGGACGCCGCGGTGTGATTCGCATCGCCCCCGATGGCGGTGCCGCTTGTGTCGTCAGCGGGAACAATCTCGTCGGTCTGGCCTTCGCCCCCGCTTCTCGCCGCGGTCCAAGGCCGGCTGCGCTCATTCTGGCTGCCCATTCCTCGCTCTATCATTTGCCTTGGGCGGTACCTGGTTTGCCCCTGCCGCCGCAGCCCACGTGAGCCGGCCGCCCAACGGCGCCAAGCGCGGAGCCGGCACCGGCGCTCGGCCGGCACCTACAGCGGAGATCCTCGCCGTGGGTTCCGAACTGCTTGGCTTTGCGCGCCTCGACACCAATTCGCTGTTTTTAACCCGCGAGCTGCTGGGCTTGGGATTCGAGGTGACGCGCAAGGCGGTCGTGCCGGATCGGCTGGAGATTCTCTCCGACGCCATTGCCTCAGCTTGGCACCGAGTTGGCATCGTAATCTGCACTGGCGGCCTTGGCCCCACCGAGGATGACCGTACGGTTGCTGCCGCCGCCCAAGCGTTGGGCTGTCCTTTGATGGACGATCCAGCGGCTGCGCGGCGCTTGCGGCGCTGGTCTCTTCTCCATGGTTGGCGCTTTACCCTGATGCAGCTAAGACAAGCCCGGCGCCTCGCTCCGGCGCAATGGCTTCCCAACAGACTTGGCAGCGCCTATGGCCAGTGGTGGGCTTCACCCGGTCACGTGCTGGTGTTATTACCGGGTCCGCCGTCGGAACTCCAGGCTATGTTCCTGAACTCCGTTCGCCCGCGCTTGGCAGCGCTTACGACGAAGAGGGCACACGCATTCCGTGTTTTGAGTATCGCGGGTCTTGGGGAATCGCAAGTGGATGCTGTCGCTGCACCTCTGTATCGCCGTTGCGCCAATCTGCAAACCACAATTCTCGCCACTGCGGCGCCGCAGGTCGAATTGCACTTCCATGCCGTGGCTCCCACCATGGCTGTCGCGCAGGCACGCGCCGACGCCTTGGCCCGCAAGGTCGAGCGGCGCTTGGGCGTGGCCGTATTCAGCCGCGATCAACGAACTCTGGCCGAAGTTGTCGGAGACCTGCTGCATCAGCGTTGCCAAACTCTGGCGACGGCGGAAAGTTGCACCGGAGGTATGCTCGCCGAACGGATAACGCTCGTTCCCGGGGCTTCCCAGTACTTTCTTGGCGGCGTGATCAGTTACGACAATGCAGTGAAGCAATCCGTTCTAGGCGTGCGTGAATCCACACTGCGTCGCTATGGAGCTGTCAGCACTGCTGTCGCACGGCAGATGGCAGAAGGGGTCCGTGTGCATCTTGGCTCGGATTGGGGCGTGGCCATCACGGGTGTGGCTGGACCTTCCGGTGGCAGCGCCCGCAAACCCGTCGGTACCGTCTACATCGCTGTCGCGCGGCCTGGCGCCGCAGCGCGCGCTTGGTGTTTTCGCTTCTATGGTGACCGGGACCGCATTCGCCGCTGCAGTGCGCAAGCCGCGCTCAACCTGTTGCGCTTGCGTCTGCTGGGGCACCCCGCCTAGTAGCGCAGCAGCTCGGTTAGCGCCTGATGGACGTCGCTAGCTTGCGGCAAAATGGCGTCTTCCAACGCGGGTTGATAGGCGCAGTACACATCCTTCGCCGCAATGCGCCGCACCGGAGCATCGAGTTCCTCAAACATCTCGTCGGCAATGCGGGCAGCGATCTCTGCGCCGTAACCGAAGCTGCGCACGTCCTCGTACGCCACCAAGGCACGTGAGGTCTTGCGCACGGAGGCCACGATTGCCTCCCAGTCGTAGGGCGCCAGCGTACGCAGATCGAGCACCTCGACCTTCAGTCCTTGTTCGTGTTCAAGCTTGTCGGCCGCCTGAATCGCGCGCGGCACCACGGCGCCGTACGTGATGACGGTGGCATCGGTTCCGGGTCGCGCAATGCGTGCGCTTCCAAACGGAATGCAGAAGTCCTTGCCCGGATGCGGGCCGCGGTTGAACGGCTCGCGATACAGGCGCTTGTGCTCCAGAAACAACACTGGATCTTCGCTGCGAAGCGCCGTCCGTAGCAGTCCGCAAGCATCCACCGCCGTCGAAGGCATGGCCACACGCAAACCAGGTATATGCGTGAAGATAGATTCCCCGCACTGGCTGTGGTAAATCGCGCCGCCGGTCAAGTAGCCTCCAATGGCCACCCGCAGCACGACCGGCGCGGCGAAATGTCCGTTCGAGCGCCAGCGCATCAGCGGCAGCTCGTTCCGTAGCTGCATCATGGCCGGCCAAATGTAGTCAAAAAATTGCACCTCCGGCACCGGCTTCAGGCCCCGCGTGGCGATGCCAATGGCCCGGCCCACGATGGAGGCCTCCGCCAGCGGCGAGTTGAAGACTCGGTCGGCGCCGAATTTGCGCTGCAAATTGCCGGTGACCTTGAATACCCCGCCTTTGCCCTTGACCTTGTCCAGGTTTTCCTCGCGAGTGCAGTCGGCCACATCCTCCCCGAACACCAGCAGGCGTGGATCCCGTTCCATCTCCTCATGCAAGCAGGCGTTGATCAGGTCCACCATGGTCTGTGGCTTTCCGTCCTGCGCCGGCTCGCTGAGGAAGGCCTTCGAGCGGATATCCACATCAGGCGAGTATACGAAGTCGTAGATCGAATCCGGCTCCGGAATCGGCGCGACAATCGCGGCCTCGCTCGCCGCCGCGACTTCGCGGTCCACATCACTTTCCAGCACGTCCAACTGCTGTGCCGTCGCGCCACCGTGCTCGATCAAATACTTCCGCGAACGCAAAATCGGGTCCTGGCGCGCCTCTTCTTCCCGCTCCTCCGCCGGGCGATACAGCCGTTCATCATCCGACAGTGAATGCGAGTACGGTCTAACAACATGCGCATGCACGAGTGCAGGTCCGTGTCCGGCCCGGCAGTACTCAATTGCCCGGGCAAAGGTGGCGTGGCTGTCCACAAGGTCGCAGCCGTCGCACTCACACACGAGCAGGTTGGGAAAATGCTGCACCACCTGCGACAGGCTCTGTCCGGAGCCTTGCACCTCGGATGGCACCGAGATCGCGTACCCGTTATCCTCGATCAGAAATATGACCGGCAGCTTTTCCCGGCAAGCCCCGTTCAGCGCTTCCCAGAACTCCCCTTCGCTGGTGGCGCCTTCCCCCGAGCTAACCATGACCACTTCGTCATCGTGGTGGCTGACCTCTTGCGGGTGTGGGTGCGTTTGCAGCCACTGCTCGACTTCCGGGTGCCGACGCAAGTAACGCCCCGCTTCCGCGCACCCTAGAGCCTGCAAGTACTGCGTGCCCGTAGGACTGGAACTACTGACAATGTTGTACTTGGCGTGGCCCCAGTGGGCCGGCATCTGTCGCCCGCCCGAGGCGGGATCATCCGACGAGCCGACCGCTTGCAGCAGCATTTCCAGCGGCGTCACCCCCATGCGTAGGCACAATGCCCGGTCGCGATAGTAGGTGTAGACCCAATCGTAGCCAGGGCGCAGCAAATCGCCCGCCGCCGTCGTAATGGCCTCGTGTCCAGCGCCGCTGATCTGAAAATAGGTCTTCTGCTGCCGCTTCAGCACGATTTCCCTGTCGTCCAATTTGCGCGACGTCACCATGACCCGGTACAGGTCTAAAAGCCGTTCCGGGCTGAGCGCCGGTGCAGAGGATGCCGTAGGGGTTGCCGCAAGATTAAGAGCCATCTTCGCCATTATCGAAGGTTGTCTTTGTGCCCGTCAACAGACCGAGCGGTTAGATGAAATTGCCGCTGCCGCTATAGCTTGAACAACTCGCGCAACCGCCGGCTCTGGTTCCGGCTGACGGGCACTTCGCTATGGTTCTTGTCGTCCATCCGAAGCTGAAAACTGCTGTTGAACCACGGCACTACTTCTTTTACATGATTTAAATTCACCAGGTACGATCGGTGCGCGCGCCAGAAGTGTGTTTCGTCCAGCGTGGCCTGCAGTTCCTCAATTGTGTGAAAAGCCGCATGGCCTTCGATTTGGCGCGTCGCAATGACAATCACGCCGTCCTCGACTTTGGCAAAAACGATTTCCTGTGGGTCCAGCAAGAATTGCCGCCCGCTGGCTTTCATCACCACCTTGGTTGCCGTGGGAGTCTTGCGGGCGTCCAGCATCTGCAAAACCCGGTCAATCTTTCCCTCCATGGATTCTCCGGTCGCCAAATGACGCTTCACCTTTTCCATGGTTTTGGCCAACCGGTTCTGATCGAAGGGTTTGAGCAGGTAGTCTACGGCGTTCACTTCGAACGCTTGCAAGGCGTAATGGTCGTAGGCGGTGGCGAACACGAGCATCGGTAAAGGTATGTGCTTGCTTTCCAGCATGCGCACCGCCCCCAATCCGTCCAGGCCTGGCATCTCAGCGTCCAAAAACAGAAGATCGGGCTGGTGTTGCCGTACCAACTTGACTGCTTCCAGACCATTTTGGCCGGTGGCAATCACAGCAACGTCAGGGAACGAACGTAGCAAGAAGCTCAGCTCTTCGCGCGCCAGTTTTTCGTCGTCCACTATGATCGTTGCAATTGCCATGGCACCGTGAAACCGATTTCAGTATACCCACTCGATTGTGGGCAAGACGAAAGGTGCAAGCCACACTCGCGCCCTCCGTCCTGCGGAAACGATGATAAGGTGCAGAGAGAATGCCTCGCAAACCCACGGATTCGCGCTCTCCTGGAACAGCGAGAGGAACGACGCACAAGCGCGTCTCGCGGAAAGCCCCTGCGACCGAGTCCACAGCGGCCGATCGCTCCACTGGCGCCAGCAGCCTCGGCGAGCGTGATCTGCACTGGTTTCAGGAAGGCCGCCATCTGCGCCTATATGAAAAGCTGGGTGCTCATCCCGAGCCTCCTGGCGATGGCGTCGCCTCGACTCAATTTGCGGTTTGGGCGCCCAATGCCGAGCAGGTATCGGTAATTGGCGACTTTAATCAGTGGACGCCGGGGGTGAACTCGCTCCATCCTCGCGCCAGCTCAGGAGTTTGGGAAGGTCGGGTGGAAGGTGCCGGACTCGGAGCCGTATACAAATATGCTCTGTGGCCCCGAGGCGCCTCGAACTGGCTGGAAAAGGCCGATCCATTTGCTTTTCGTGCTGAGGTCCCGCCACGCACAGCATCGGTGATCGCCGACCTGTCGTATGACTGGTCCGACCAAACCTGGATGGCGCAGCGTGCGCATGCCAACGCCGGTGGCGCGCCCATCGCCATCTACGAGCTCCACCTTGGCTCCTGGATGCGCGTTCCCGAAAACGGGAACCGTGCGCTGACCTATCGTGAAGTGGCGCCACGGCTGCTCGAACACCTGCAGCGCACCCATTTCACTCACGTCGAATTCTTGCCCATCATGGAGCATCCCTTCTACGGCTCCTGGGGATACCAGACCACCGGCTATTTTGCTCCCACCAGCCGCTACGGCGCGCCCCAGGACTTCATGTTCCTCGTGGATCAGCTCCATCAGCACGGCTACGGCGTGATTCTCGATTGGGTACCCTCGCATTTTCCCAATGATCCACATGGATTAGCCGAATTCGATGGTACCCACCTCTACGAACACTCTGACCCGCGCCAGGGCTTCCATCCCGATTGGCACTCATGCATCTTTAATTACGGCAGACATGAGGTGCGTAGTTTCCTGCTCAGCAGCGCCCTCTTTTGGCTTGACCGCTACCACGCTGACGGCCTGCGCGTAGACGCGGTTGCCTCCATGCTGTACCTTGATTACTCCCGGCGCGCGGGCGAATGGATTCCCAACGCCTTCGGCGGCCGGGAAAATCTCGACGCCATCTCGTTTCTCCGTCAGCTCAACGAGGACGTCTACGGCAACTACCCTGACGTGCAGACCATCGCCGAAGAGTCCACGGCTTGGCCCATGGTCTCGCGTCCTACCTATGTCGGCGGCTTGGGCTTCGGCATGAAATGGGACATGGGCTGGATGCACGACACGCTGGCTTACATGGCGCACGAGCCCGTACACCGCCGCTACCACCACGATCAGCTTACGTTCCGTCAGATTTATGCCGGCCAGGAAAACTTTGTCCTGCCCCTCTCGCACGATGAGGTCGTCCATGGTAAGGCCTCGCTGTTGTACAAAATGCCGGGCGACGAGTGGCAGCGTTTTGCGAACCTGCGCCTGCTGATCGGTCTCCAGTACGGCCAGAACGGAAAGAAGCTATTGTTCATGGGCGATGAATTCGGCCAGGGCGACGAATGGAACCATGATGCCAGCGTGCAATGGCATCTGCTGCAGTATCCATTCCATGCCGGGATGCTTCGCTGGGTAGGCGATCTAAACCAGACCTATCGCCGCGAGCCGGCCCTGCACCAGCTCGACTTCGATGTGCGAGGCTTTCAATGGGTGGATTGCAACGATGCGCTGCAGAGCACTATCAGTTGGCTGCGCTTTTCCGGCGGATCGGAAGTAATTCTGGTGGTCTGCAACTTCACGCCCGTTCCTCGCCGCGACTACCAGGTCGGCGTGCCTCGATCGGGTCTGTGGCGGGAAATTCTCAACAGCGATGCCGCCGAGTACGCCGGCAGCGGAATCGGCAACCTGGGCGGTGTCTTCACCACCGGCATCCCGTTTCATGGCCAGCCGGATTCCTTGCGCTTGCAGTTGCCGCCTCTGGCGTGCTCATTCTTCCGGAGCGAATCGTAGGTGCCGCCAACGCGCTTCGTTTGTGTGCACGGACATTTTTATCAGCCTCCGCGTGAAAATCCCTGGCTCGGGCAAATAGAGAAACAACCCTCCGCCCATCCCTTCCACAATTGGAACGAGCGCATTGCGGCCGATTGCTACGGGCCCAACGCCCGTGCCCGCATTGTGGACCGCCAGGGTCAGCTCCTGACGACCCGAAACAACTACGAAGATATCAGCTTCGATTTCGGCCCCACGCTACTCGCCTGGATGGAACATGCCGTACCGGATGCTTACGCGGCCGTCTTGGCTGCGGACCGCAAAACCCGCGGTGCGATCGCTCTGGCTTACAACCATATGATCCTGCCGCTCGCCAATGCGCGCGACCAGGTGACTCAGGTGCTCTGGGGCAAACGCGATTTTGAATTCCGCTTTGGCCGGTCTCCGGAAGGCATGTGGCTCCCGGAAACAGCCGTGGACCTGGCCAGTCTCGCGGCGCTCGCCGCAGCCGGCATCCAGTTCACGATTCTGGCTCCGCGCCAAGCTCTCCGCGTGCGCAGTTTTGGCTCCCGCACCTGGCAGGACGTAGAAGGCGGCCGAATTGACCCGCATTTCCCTTATTTGGTGCGTGTGCCCTCGGGTCGTGCGATCTCGGTGTTTTTCTATGATGGCGGAGTGTCGCAGGGTATTGCCTTTGACGGTCTGTTGCGCGACGGTGCTCAACTCGCTCACCGCCTGGCCTCCGCCTTTGATATGCGCCACTGTCATCCCCAGCTTGCCAGCGCGGCGACCGATGGTGAGAGCTATGGCCATCACCACCGCTTCGGCGAAATGGCGCTCGCTGCGGCCCTTCGGGAACTCCGTACTCGCTCTGATGTCGTGTTGACGAACTATGGCGCCTTTCTGGCCTCCCACCCGCCTCTACGTGAGGTCGAGATTGTCCCGAACTCCTCCTGGAGCTGCGCCCATGGATTGGAGCGTTGGCGTGCTGATTGTGGCTGCAATTCCGGTGGCTGTCCGCAATGGCGCCAATCCTGGCGCGCTCCCCTGCGCCGTGCTCTCGACTGGCTGCGCGATCAGTTGGCTCCAGCCTATGAGCAGGCCGCGGCGCCCTACCTGTGGAACCCATGGGCCGCGCGCAACGACTTCATTGACGTTCGTCTCGATCCTTCCGACACCACAAAAGCCGCCTTTCTCGCCCGCCATGCCCGATACGTGCTGCCCGATCCGGTCCGGGATCTGGTCTGGAACCTGCTCCAGATGCAAACCTGTGCCATGTTGATGTACACGAGCTGCGGCTGGTTCTTCGACGACATTTCAGGCCTCGAGACGATGCAGATCCTCGCCTATGCCGCCCGTGCGGTCGAGTTGGCGCGCGCAGGCCTCGGTCGCGATCTCGAACCGGGTCTGTTGCAGTTGCTCGAAGCGGCTCCCAGCAATCTGCCCGAATTTGGCAGCGGCAGGGAGGTCTACTTGGCTCAGCTCCAGCGCCGGGAAATCTCGGTCGCCGGCTAGGGACTCAGACGACCAGGTAGTGTCCTGCCTCTAATACTTGCTCGCCGATCTGCTGCTCCATTCCTTCGATGTCCACGGGGTCGCGTTTGAGCAAACGCCGTAGCCATGCCGCCTGTGTCCGCAACTCATCGCCGCTGCTGATGGCTGCCAGCGCCCGTCGCGCGATTACGTCCACCACGTCCAGCGTCCGGGCTGTGAGCACCTCGGTCATGAGTGCGCGCGGCTGCCGGGCCGTGGCGCTTTGCAGCACGTACACGGCGATCATAAGATCGGCAATCCCCGCCAGCAATACTTGCCGCTCTTCGATGGCTTCCCCAAACCGGCGCACCGCCAGGCCCGCAATCAACAGCAGCACGCGCCGCGCCTGTTCGCCCGCGGGATGCGTTTGCGCCGGCCCCAGCAATTCGGCGATGACGCTCTCCACCGCCTCGCGCAGCGGCAAGCTGCCCTTCCGCGCTCGCCGCAGTGCCACGCCGGTCAGAAGCATGCGGTTGATCTCATTCGTGCCCTCGAATATCCGGTTCACCCTCGCGTCTCGATAGGCCTGTTCGGCCATGTTGCCGTGGACGAATCCGTTACCGCCATGAATCTGCACCGCCCGGTCGGCCACGTCGTCCAGCATTTCGCTGGCGTGCACCTTCACGATGGAGCACTCCATCGCACACTCATCCAGCCGATGCAGGCTGTCCATCAACCCGACCGTCCGATAGACAGCCGATTCGGCCGCATACAATTCCGTGGCCATCCGTGCGATGTGCTCCCGGATGAGCGCGAAGGACGCGATCGGTTTGCCGAACGCGTGGCGCTGTCGCGCGTACGCGATAGCCGCGTGCAGGCAATTGCGCGCTCCGCCAATGCAGGCTGCTCCCAGCTTGAACCGGCCCACGTTGAGGATTTGAAAGGCAATGTGCGCCCCTTCACCCACGCCGCCCAAAACCTGATCCGCGCTGACGTGCACATCGCGCAGGATCAGCGCCCGTGTCGAGGAGCCGTGGATGCCCATCTTGTCCTCTTCCGCACCGGTACTGACCCCTGCGCTTTGGGCTTCCACCAGAAAAGCGGTCACTTTGTCTTCGGCTTTGGCGAACACGGTGAATAGATCAGCAAACCCGGCATTGCTGATCCACATCTTTTCCCCATGCAGTCGGAATGAGCCATCCTCTTGCGGCTCCGCGTTCGTGCGCATGGCCAACGCGTCCGAACCCGAACCGGCTTCACTCAACGCATAGGCTCCGATCCACTCGGAGGAGGCCAGACGAGGCAGATAACGCTGCTTCTGCTCCTCGCTGCCGAAAAACACCAGCGGCAGCGTGGCAATGCCTGCGTGCGCGCCAAATGCGACGGAAAACGATCCCTGAATTGCCAGATGATCGGCCACGATGGCCGAGGCTGTGAAATCGAGCCCGGCGCCGCCGTACGCCTCCGGTACCTCCACGCCGGTCAGCCCCAGCTCGCCTGCGCGCCGCAACAGCGCCCGCACTTTGGCAAAGTCCCTCTGCTCGATCTGTTCGCCCGCGGGGGCGATTTCCTCTTTCGCAAACCGCTCCGCGGTATCTGCGATCAGCCGCTGTTGCTCGTTGAAGCGCTCCGGTGCGAACACCTCATCCGGTGCCTGCAGCAAAAACTCGCCCCCGTGCCCTGTCGTCTCCGCTGGCATCCGCTAAAGTTCCAGGTTCTCGATCACGGCCGCCGCGCCCTGCCCCCCGCCGACGCACATCGTTACCAGACCCCAACGCGATTTCCGCCTTCGCATTTCGTGGGTGAGAGTGGCCAGCAGCTTCGCACCAGTGCAACCAAGCGGGTGCCCCAGGGCCACGGCGCCGCCATTCACGTTCACGCGCTCTGGATCCAGATGCAGCTCCTGCATGACCGCCAGCGCCTGCGCTGCAAACGCTTCGTTCAGCTCGATCAGATCAATGTCCTCGAGCCGCAGCCCGGCCCGCCCCAATGCGCGAGGAATCGCTTGCACCGGCCCAATGCCCATGAACGCCGGATCCACGCCCACCGTTGCGTATCCCGCCAGCCGTGCCACGGGCTGCAGCTTGTGACCTTGGAGAAACTTCTGCGATACGATGACGGCGGCGGCTGCACCGTCGCTGGTTTGCGACGAATTGCCGGCCGTGACCGTCCCGTGCGCATGGAATACGGGCTTGAGCCCTGCCAGCGCTTCCGCCGACGTATCCCGCCGCGGCCCCTCGTCCTGCTCCAATCGGATCGCCCGCCAATAGTCCGCCGCTCCTGCATCCGGCACGCGCGTATCCACCGCCACGATTTCCTCATCAAAGCGCCCCGTGTCCTGCGCGGCGATCGCCTTGACATGACTGTGCAACGCGAAGATATCGGCCGCCTCCCGTCCAATGTGATAGCGCTGTGCCACACGCTCGGCCGTCAGTCCCATGCTAAGGTAGCTCTCCGGCCGGTGCTCCATCAACCATGGGTTTGCGCTCGGCTTGTTCCCCACGATGGGCACCATGCTCATGCTTTCCGCGCCCCCGGCCACGATCACGTCAGCACCCATCCTCACGCGCTCGCACGCTATCGCAATCGCTTCAATCCCCGACGCGCAGAAGCGGTTAACGGTGGCTGCCGAGGCTGCAACCGGCAACTCCGCCCTCAGCGCCGCGATGCGCGCCAAGTTCAGGCCCTGCTCTGCTTCAGGCATGGCGCAGCCGAGAATCACATCCTCGACCGCTTCCTTCTCCACCCCCGCCCGCGCAAGCGCTGCCGTGATCGCGATGGCTCCCAGGTCATCCGGGCGTGTGGCCCGCAAGCTGCCCTTCGGGGCCCGGCCGATCGGAGTCCGCACGCTGGACACGATGTATGCCTCGCCCATGCTAGTTCCTTAGCGGCTTCCCGTTCTTCAGCATATAGGCGATGCGCTCTTGCGTTTTGCTTTCGCCGCAAAGGCTCAAGAAAGCCTCCCGTTCCCATTCCAGCATGCGCGATTCTGGAATCGCCATGCCCGCTGGCGCCCCCTGTGCGCACAGCACCTGCAGCAGCTTCCCGGCGATCTTCTGTTCATGCTCGCTGATTTGTTCCGCTTCTCGCATCATGAAAATGCCCAACTGCAGCGTGCTCTCCACCGACGGCCCCGGCGCCTGGTAGGTGGCTTCTCCCGGTGCTTCATAGCCGGCGTCCACCAACTGCCGAGCTGCGGCCTTTGCCGCCGGCAGCACGCGCGTGCGATTGGCGATGATCTCATCGCCGCCTCGCAGCAGGTGCAACTCTTTTGCCTCCAACGCCGACGTGGATATCTTGGCTAGGGCGATTGTTTCCAGCGCATATTTAGCATCCGTCCGCAACGCCATTTCTGTGGTTCCACCGCCCGCCGGAATCAACCCAACCCCTGCTTCCACCATGCCGCCGTACAGCTCCGCGTGTGCCACCACGCGCGTCCCGTGCAGCATCATTTCGCATCCCCCGCCCAGGGTCAGCCCAAATGGCGCCACCACCACCGGACGTGGCGATCGCTTCACTGCCAGGTTCATGGCCTGGAACTGACGCACGGCCTCTTCGACCTCGTCCCACTCATCGTTCTGAATCAGGGCCAGCAAGTAGGCCAAATCAGCCCCAACAGAAAATTGTTCTCCTTCGTTGCTGATCACAAACCCGTCAAAGGGCGATCTCGTATCCGCGAGCGCCATCTGCACCATCGCGACCGCATCAGCGCCGATAACATTGAGCTTGGAGTGAAACTCCAGGCAACCTATGCCGTCACCCAAATCCAGCAAGGAGCAGCCGGCATTCTCGTGCACGCTTCGCCCCGGCTTTACCTCAGGCGCGCGGCCGGTGCGCACGATCTCGCGCATGGCAAACGGACCATGCTGCCAGTTGTATCCCCACTGCATCGCCTGATCGATGGCCTCGGGCTGGTCGGTGATTTCGCCAAGACGAGCCTCGCAGTACGCAAACAGTCCTTCCAATCCCCGTTGCACAAACGGGCTGCCCTGCATCGCCTCCTGCAAAGTGTGGAAGGGCGATGGCACCTTGCGGCGTGGCCGGTAGGTGAGCGTGTCCAAGTCGAGCGCCTCGATGACATCGCCGCGTTTGCGGTAAAACCCTTGCCCGGTCTTGTCCCCCAGCCATCCCCGCTCGAGCAGCGCCTTCAGGAAGTCCGGTACGACGAACAGGTCGCGGTGTTCATCATTCACCAAGTGGGCATGCGAATTGTTAACCACCTGCACCAGCGTGTCCAATCCGATCATGTCCAAGGTGCGGAACGTTGCTGACTTGGGCCAGCCCAGCAGCGGCCCCGTGAGCGCATCCACTTCTTCCACGCTCAGCTTCAGCTCCCGCATCAACCGAAGTGTGTTTAGCAGCGCAAAAACGCCAATCCGGTTGGCGATGAAGTTGGGCGTATCGCGTGCCGCCACCACGCCCTTGCCCAGCCGCACTTCAATCACCTCCCGCAACCGCCGCATCACCTCCGGGTCGGTTGCCGCCGTCGGTATCATCTCCACCAGCCGCATGTAGCGTGGCGGATTGAAAAAGTGTGTGCCCAGCCATCGCTCCTGCATCTCTTGGGGCAGTACCGAGCCCACCGCGGTCACGGGAAGCCCGCTGGTGTTGGTGCTGAGGATGGCATTCGCTTTGAGCTGTGGTGCAATCTGGCGCAGGAGCGATTGTTTGGTCTCGAGGTTCTCGACGATGGCTTCTACGACCCAATCCGCCTGTTGCAGCGCTTGGGTGCCTTCGCCGAATGCACCGAGGCTTACATTCTTCGCCAACTGCGGCAGAAAGAAGGCCGCCGGACGGCCCTTTGCTGCCGCCTCTAATCCGCGTTCCGCCACTTGTGCTGTCTGATCGAGCAGCACGGTCTTCAGCCCGTGATTGGCGCAATGAGCCGCCAAGCGCGCTCCCATGGTTCCGGCGCCCAATACCACCACGCGTTCCAGCACTGGCCCCACCGGTTCTCCTCAGCGGTTCGTGTAGGCGATCAGCTCGTCCAGCTTCCTTTTGGCCGCGCCCGACTCCAGGGAGCTGCGCGCGCGCTCAATTCCTTCTCTAAAGTCCCCGGCCAAGCCGCCCGCTACCATTGCGGCGGCGGCATTCAAGCTCACGATGTCCTGCAGCTCACCCTTGTCGCCCCGAAGCACGCTATGCATTTTCTCTACCGCGTCTTCCTTGCGTTCGCAGTGCAGAGTGGAGAAGTCCGCCCGGCTCAGACCCAACTCGCGCGCGTCCATCATGAAGCGGTGCGCCTGCCCCTTGCGAATCTCAATCACGTCATTGACGTCGGTAGTTGAAAACTCGCCAATTCCGTCCCGGCTCCGCACCACGAAGCTGTGCTCCGTTCCCAGCAGTTGCAACGCCTCTGCCATTCGCGTCAGCAGCGCCTCGCTCGCGACACCGACAACCTGCGCCCGCGCTCCGGCCGGATTGGTGAGCGGCCCCAGCGCGTTGAAGATCGTTCTCACTCCCAAGGCCCGCCGCACGGGCATGACCTGCCGTGTCGCCGGGTGTAGCTGTGGTGCGAACAGGAACGCGATCCCCACTTGTTCGAGGCACGCGCCCAGGCGCGCGGCGGGAAAGTCCAGCCGCACGCCCATGGCTTCCAGCACGTCGGCCGAGCCGCAAACGCTCGTGCTGGTGCGATTGCCGTGTTTGGCCACGGGCACACCCGCGCCGGCGGCGGCCAGAGCCGCCGCCGTGGAAACATTGAATACCTTGCGTGCGTTGCCGCCCGTTCCGCACGTATCCACCCAGCGCCGCGGATGTCCGTCCAGCCCGATATCCACCATGGCCGCGCGCATGGCCTCCGCGAAGCCGGCCATCTCCTCCGCCGTTTCCCCCTTCGCCGCCAGCGCAGTGAGTATGGCTGCCACGCGAATGCCGTGCGCCCCCTGCTCCGCTTCGCATTCTGGCCCGGTCAGAATGGCCTGCAGCAGTGTCCGTGCCTCCGCCCGTGTCAGGTCCTCCCGCGCGAGCAGTTTCTGCAGTTGTTCCCGCATCCCTTACGCTGCGCTCAGGCTGGCCATATCAATGGAAAAACGATACCGGACATCGCTGCGCACCACCCGGTCGTAGGCTTCATTGACCTTCTGTATCGGTATGACCTCTACGTCGCTGGTCACTCCTCGTTGCGCACAAAAGTCCAGCATCTCCTGCGTCTCCGCGATCCCACCGATCAGCGATCCTGCCAGGCATCGCCGTTGCATGATCAGGCTGCCTCCGACCACCTCCAACGGCCGGTCCGGAACCCCTACCAGGCACATGGTCCCATCGCGGTGCAGAAGGCTTAAATAGGGGTTCACGTCGTGCTTGGCCGCCACCGTGTCCAGAATGAAATCGAAGCTGCGTTGGTGTGCCTGCACCACTGCCTCGTTCGTCGAGACCACCACCGCGCTCGCTCCCAGGCGCTTGCCGTCCGCCACTTTCTGCGCCGTGCGCGTAAATAGCACCACCTCCGCTCCCATTGCGCGCGCGATCTTCACGCCCATGTGGCCCAGTCCTCCCAGCCCCACCACGCCAACCTTCGCTCCCGGTCCCACCTTCCAATGGTGCAACGGCGAATAGGTGGTGATTCCGGCGCAAAGCAGTGGCGCCACGGCTGCCAACTGTTGCGGATCGTGTCCGATCCGCAATACAAAATCCTCATGCACGACAATCGAGTCGGAATACCCTCCGTGCGTCGGCGAACCGTCGCGATCTTTGCTGTTGTAGGTGAAGTTGGCTCCGTTGTCGCAGAATTGCTCCAACCCCGCCCTGCAGTTGCCGCAGGTGCGGCAGGAATTGACCATGCATCCCACCCCAACCCAGTCGCCCTCCCGGTAGCGGGTAACGGCACGGCCGGTCGCCTTGACGCGTCCGGCGATCTCATGGCCGGGCACCATCGGAAAGATCGCGCCTCCCCACTCATCTCGCGCCTGATGGATATCGCTGTGGCAAATCCCGCAATAGCGGATCTCGATATCCACGTCGTTGGCGCCGGGCGTGCGCCGTTGGAATTGGAACGGACCCAGAGGCTGCTTCGCTTGCAGCGCAGCGTATCCTCGTGCTGTGGTGGTGGGCGAGACGGTACTGCTCATGCCTCGATTGTACCTCCCGCCTACCCGGCGGCCGAATTGCCGTATCGTCGCCCGCCAGTGGAACTTTCGTCTGCAAAGACGGTGATCTTGACCAGGCTCGGGTCCACCGCCAGGGCAGGGAATTGCTCCACCGGTGCCGTCCGTTGCGCCAATTGCTCGACCGCCCAGGCTTTCGCCGCTCCCGTCACTAAAAACCATACCTCTTGCGCGGCATTGATCAGCCTGGGCGTAAACGTAATGCGTGCATGCGGGTGTGCTGTCGTGGGTTCGACCGCTCGCACCAGCCGGTCCTGATCGGCAAACGGGTCGCGCCCGGGAAACAGCGATCCCGTGTGCCCGTCGGCTCCCATGCCTAAAATCACGAGCGGGAACACCGGCGTGCCGCCTCTCTCCATACCCAGCTCCGTTCGAATGGATTGCGCGTAATCAGCGGCGCACGCATCCGCTTCCAGTCCGGTATGCGGCGCATGGACGCGCTCTGCGGCCACCATGCCCGGCCCCAGCAACCGGTCCCACCCCAACTTGACGTTGCTGTCCGGGTCCTCGGCCGGGACCATGCGCTCATCGCTCCAAAAAAATCGCCAGCGCGTATCCACCCCCTGCGCGGCCCAGGCATCATAAAATGCCCCGGCCGACCGGCCCCCAGTGAGCGCAACGGAAAGCGCACCCGGCTGCTTTCCCATCTGCTGCAGCCTTTGGCAAAACACCTCGGTGAGGTCGCGCAGTGCCGCTCGCGTCACCCACTC
>JBOGKL010000243.1:0-3310 GCA_050745525.1 Terriglobales bacterium
AGCGCCGTTCCACAGTCTAGTCTCGGCTATCAGATCCGTGCAACGCCGGCGATGGGGGCAGCGCAGTGAAGCACGCGTTGGGGCCTGTTCCCGCCAGGGGCCAGGGTCATCACCGGGCGGCAATCCGATCACCTAATGGGAAAAGAGTGGGTCGGTTTGAAAGGGGCTGGCCCTCAGGTGCCAAACAGGCTGCGGAACAACTCGTGTTTCCTTGCCGTTTGGCTGATGCCGCGCCGTGGCTGGGCCGTTGCTTCTGGTTCAGGCTGCTCTTATCCAGGTTACTTTGCACATATTCCGAGACATGGGGGGCCACTTGGCGCTTCCGGAGTCCGCGGATGGACTCCGCCTCCTGATAGTGCCGGCGCCCAGCCCGATCCTCTCGCTGGCTCACCGTTAAAGGCGCGGGTCGTTATTGGTCGCGGCACTGGGCGCGGTGCGAACAAGGAACTAGCAGCCTGGGACTCCGGAAATCCGAATCAAAAGGCCATTGACCGGCACCCCCCGGCGCATCTGCGACTGCCCGCCATCGCCGATTTTCCCACACCGACGCCGCCGGGAATAGACTGGCCGTGTTTGGTAGAGTTATAAGGGCTATTCCGGCTTCAAGCGGTTTTGGCGAAGATGTTCTTTTCCATCCACTCCTTCGCTTATGCATCTTTTGTCCAGTCGCCGGCCACCTGGCGGACGGGTGCGTTGAGGCGGTTCCAGAGGTTAATAGCCGCGATCGTCAGCAACAAGGCCGCCAGGCCTTTCTCGTCGTAATGGCGAGCGGCCTCGTCCCAGACCACGTCCGGGACCGAGTCGGGCCGGTCGCTGAGCCGGGTAACGCACTCGGCCAGAGTGAGGGCCGCCCGCTCCGCATCGGTAAAGTAGGGCGCGTCGCGCCAGGCCGCCACGGTAAAGAGGCGGTCATCGGTCTCGCCGCCCTGCCGCAGCTCGCGAGCGTGCATATCCACGCACGTGCTGCAGCCGTTGATCTGGCTCACGCGCAGGTGGACGAGTTTGATAGTGGAACTCGGGAGCCCGCTCTGTTCGATCGACGAATTGAGGGCGAGCATCGCCTGCATCGCTTTGGGAAAGATCATGACGGGATTTTTCATCCGTGCCTGCATGGTGTGTCTCCTTGTCACATTCGGGGCTTTTCGTTCGTCACAGGTATGACGGATGCCGGGCAGCCGATGTGACGGATGACGATCCGGAAAATGTGGAGTGATGCCATGCGTGTTGCAGGTCACGGCGAAGGACAAGTAAGGACTGGAGCGAAAGCGACTGCTTATTGGAGCGTCACAGGTCTGCTGGTCGCTGAGTTGCTGTTGGGGGGCATCTGGGATATTGCGCGCACGCGCCACGTCGTCGACGTGGTTACGCAGCTCGGTTATCCGGCGTACATGCTGACCATTCTGGGCGTGTGGAAGCTGCTGGCGGTCCCAGCCCTGCTAGCGCCGCGCCTGCCGCGGCTGAAAGAATGGGCGTATGCGGGAGTCTTCTTTGAGATGACCGGAGCGGCGGTGTCGCATTTGGCGTGTGGCGGGGGGCCGGGGGTGATTGTGGCGCTCGTGACCGCGGCGCTGGCCGTGGTGTCCTGGTGGCTGCGCACGGCGAGCCGCCGATGTGGAATTTCCCTGCCGGTGGCAGCACAGGAGGCGCAATGAACGAGCATGAGGTGCTGGCGGAGCGGTTTGAAGAAAACCGGGGACACCTGCAGGGCGTTGCCTATCGCCTGCTCGGCTCGGCGAGCGAAGCGGAAGACGCGGTGCAGGAGGGCTGGATACGGGTGGGCCGATCGGGCGCCGAGGGCGTGGAGAATCTGCGCGGCTGGCTCACCACGGTGGTGGCGCGCGTTTGTCTCGACATGTTGCGGTCCCGCAAGTCGCGTTGTGAGGATTCGCTGGAAACGCCGGGATCCGAACCGGCATCCGGCGCCCGCCACGCGATGAATCCGGAACAGGAGGCGATGCTCGCCGATTCTGTGGGGCTGGCCACGCTGGTGGTGCTGAATTGGCTGAATCCCGCGGAGCGTCTCGCATTTGTGCTGCACGACGTCTTCGATGTTCCGTTCGACGACATCGCCCGGATCGCGGGCCGCACGCCGGAATCGGTGCGTCAGCTGGCCAGCCGCGCGCGGCGGCGGGTGCGCGGCGTGACGAGCGTCCCGGAAGCGCAGATCGCGCAGCAGCGTTCGCTGGTGGAGAGCTTTCTTGCAGCTCTGCGGGCTGGCGATGTGACGAGGCTGGTGTCGCTGCTGACGCCGGAGTTTGCCGCGAGTGCCGACGCTATTGCCGTGCCTCGCGGATTGCCGCAGATGCATGGCGTCGAGGCGTGGGCGAAGGAGGCGATTGAGACAGCGAAGGGCGCGCGCGTCGCGCGTCTGGCGCTGGTGGACGGAAAGGTGGGGCTCGTCATCGCCCCGCGCGGGCGGCTGACCCGTGTCCTGCGGTTCACCTTTGCCGCAGGACGTATCGCGGCGTTGGAGGTGATCGGCGATCCAATACGCCTCGATGCCACCGAGGTGGCTCCTGTAAGCGATTGAAGATAGGCGGTGAAGCCCCCATCAGAAACGCGTACCCTTTCTCGCGTTTTTCATGCGGTGACGACTGCGCGCGGGGCCTCTCCAAGGCGCCGCGATGGGTTCTGGCGACCGGCAACCGCGGCCCGCTGGCGCCCGGGGCGTCTGCGAGTGGCCGCGGCCGGCCGCGCTTTGAGCGCTTTAGGTGCGACCTGTTCGCAGTTACCGGGCCGGCGGAAGATGTTCCGATCTTTCATAAGTTGCGACTCTTTCGCAAGTTAGCGTGCAGCCGACGAAAAACCAGTACAACATGGTAAAGATTCCGGGTCAACCGGATGTTGGTGGAAAGTGGCGGCCTCAACCTATTGCCGTCACCGCGGCCGGGGATCGCGCCGCGGGGCCGTCGCCGTCCGGGCGCCACGATCCAGCGCCGCGCGCGTGCGCCTCTCGCCGCGCGGCAGTGGGGGACAGGTCCTTCCGGCTAGCCTTAGCGTTCCAGCGTACGCGCCACGGCTATCACCGTCCGCCAGTTCCGCGTGGTCACCCGGGAACCAAGAATTCGATCCAACTGGCCGAGAAGTCCAATGGCCTTCATCTGGCGGCGGTACAGGCCAAAGGCGAACCGGCCTGTGCAGCCGGTTACCCGCAGCAGCCACTCGCCTTCCGAGGGCAAGCGGATCGGCACCGAGGGCAAGATCCTTCCGCGGTTCACCCTCACGCTGACGAACGGCACCACGTCGAGAGAGGCTGCAATCCCGCGAAACGGGTCGGCCGCTACCAAGCGCAAAATCTCCCGCCCTTCGC
>JBOGKL010000244.1:0-13645 GCA_050745525.1 Terriglobales bacterium
GCCGCGGGCAATGACCACCGCCGCCGCCGCCGCGCCGCCGCCCAGCAGCGACCATGTCCAGGCGGGCCAGCCGCCGTCGTGCCCGGCAAAAGCACCCATCGCCGCTTCTGATGCCTGCACGGCCGCATCGGTCGCCTTAGAGCAAAACCAGCCCCGCTATAGCCGGTGGAACATGCGGCCTAGTTTTGCTCTAGGATAGGCTGGATCCATGATCGAGACACTCACTCCGGCTCCGGAAAACACCTGCTTCGGCTGCGGCGGCGGCAACCCGCACGGCCTTCGGCTCAGCTTCGAGCTCGACCACGAGCGGCGGCAGGTGCGGGGGCAGTTCCGCCTAGCGTCGGAATTTCAAGGCAGCCAGGGGATCCTTCACGGCGGCATCATTGCCGTGCTGCTCGATGAAGCCATGGGCAAGCTCTCGCGTCTGCACGGCGTCCGCGCCGTGACGGCGGAGCTGCAGGTGGAGTATCTGCGCCCGATCGCGGCCGGCCAGGACATCGCAGTGCTGGCGGAGGAGTCTCGCTGCGAGGGCCGCAACCTGTATTTTCAGGCCGAAATCCGCGACTGCGAGGGGAAGCCGTTGGCCCGCGGGCGCGGCCGCTTCGTCGAAGTCGCGCGGCGCTGATCTATAATCCAACCATGCTTTCGCGCTGCCTGGGACTGGTGTTGACGGCTGGACTCCTGGTTGCGGCAGTGGGCGCGCAAGCGCGCCCGGCGGCGGCGACACCGGAAACGCAAAGCCTGCAGGCCATAGACAAGCTCGTTGCCGACCCGAATACACAGCCGGCGGCGCTGGATGCCGCCGTGGATCAATTCCGCCAGCAGTACCCGCACAGCCCCAACACGCTGCATGTGCTGGTCTTGACGGTGCGCTTCCACCGCGAGCGGCAGGAATTTCTCCCCGAGCTGCGCTACGGCGAGGCGGCGCTGGCCATCGCTCCCGGCAACCTGTACACGCTGTCCAGCCTGGGGCAAGCCATCGCGCAAAACGTGTCGTCCTCGGACCTGGATTTCGATCAACTGCTACAGCAGGCCGAAGGTTACGACCGGGACGTTTTGGCCGCCACGCAGAAGTTTCATATCACCGCGCAAGGCATGGCGTTTGCCGGCGCCCACTACACACCGGCGCAGGCGCGGCTGCTGGACGATTTCCTGTCCGCGCCGGCGTATATTTCTCTCGCCCAGATCGCCCGGCTGCGCGGGGACTACAGCGGTGCCGTGGCCGCCTACCGCCGAGCGCTGCCGCACCTGACCCACGCCAACGTGCAAGCGCAGACGTACTATGAGATTGGGACCGCGGAAGCCTCCGCCCACCAGGACGCCGCCGCCAAAGCAGACCTGGACAAAGCCGGCGCGCTGGCGCCGGACTCGCAACTGATGCAGCGCATGGTGAAGGACGCCGAGACGAAACTCGGAAATTAGCGAACGCTCCAGATGTCCAACGTGTCCGTGGTCTGATGGCGGTTGGCGTTGCCCTCGGGCAGGATGATCTTGCCATCCACAACCACCGGGCTCTCCCAATGTCCGCTGCCGCAGTCGAGCTTGGTGACGAGCTTGCCGGAGGCGGCGTCGTAGACGTTCAGACCGCCGCGCGGGTCGTAGACGTAGAGCAACGAGCCGGCCTCGAACGGGCTGGTGCCGTTGGTCTGATTGCTCCACTTCTGCTGGAACTTGCCGTTGACCAACTGCCAGGCATTGGTGCTCTGCGCATCGGCCACGAACATCCAGGTCTGGCCGTCGTGCTTCCACACGGCCGGCTGGGTGAGCAGTTTCCCGGAGCCGGGCGTGGCGATCTCCTGCAGTCCGTGGTTTTGGTGGGGCGCGGTGCCGGCGATATCGGCGATGCTCAGCAGATGAATCAGGCCGGCCTTGCCGCCCTGTGCGATGAGGCCATGGCCCAGCCAGACGGGCGAGGTTGAGCCCACGTCCAGATCGTCGTTGTTCAACTCATCGGTGTTGACCGGCGCCCAGTTGCCGATCATTTGCGCATCCGGATTCAGCTCGACCAGCGCGTCGCCCCAGTTGGTCTTGCCGTTCCAGGGGGCGTTGCCCATGGCCACGAAAATATCGCCATTGGCGGGATCAATCTGCGCGCCCGGCCGCCCCCAGATGGCGGCGTCGCTCGCCGGGCAGGAGCTCGGAACCATGAGCGTGGTGCGATTGCTGCACAAGGAATTCCATACGTGCAGCAGCTTGCCGGAGCGCGCGTCGAGAATGACGACGTGCCCCTGGTAGGGCGGACGGTCGCCGACGTAGCCGGCGGTGGCGTAGATGACGTGGCCGTGGAAGACCTTGAGGCCGGAATCCATTTTTTCCCGCAGCGGAAGGTCGGTGACCGAGGTCCGCCAGAGCGGCCGCCCGGTGGCGATGGACAGCTTCTCAATGTAGCCATCGGGGGAGGCGGCGTAGATGTAGCGCAGGCTGGGATCGGCGGCGGGAATCGAGTTGGTGATCTGGCGGCTGCCGGCGAGGCTGGAGTAGCTGCGCGGCGTATAGTCCCAGAGGATCTTGCCGTTGTCGGCATCCACGGCCAGCGTCTTGCCGTAGGTGGTGGTCAGGAAGATCGTATTGTGACGCGCGCCTTTCACCATCGCCCCATGGATGTAGATGACGCTGGAATCAACCGTGCCCGGAATCGTGATCTGGTGGCGCGTCAGGCCGGCCACGTTCGCGGCGGTGATGCCGCCGGGCGAGGGGTTGGCGCTGGGGCTGTACACGTTACCGCCGAACATGGGCCAATCCCGGGCTGCGGGCGTTTGGGCGCCGGCGGCAAGCACCAATCCAGACGCCAGCAGGACCGACAAGATGAGGGAGCGCTTCATGCACCGATTATGGCACTACAGGCAGGGTTTTAGCCGCCCGATTTGAGGAAGGTGCCTTCCTGCAGCTCGCGGAAGGCATCGCGCAACTGCTGCTGCGAATTCATGACGATGGGACCATACCAGGCGACGGGCTCCTCGATGGGTTTGCCCGAGACCAGCAGGAAGCGGATGCCGTCGGGACCGGCGTGTACCTCGACCTCGTCGCCGCTGTCAAACAGGATGAGCGAGCGGTTCTCGACCTGGAGCGGCGGGGCGGTGTCCTGGAGCCATCCGACCGGCTCGGTGGGGACGGCCAGGGGCTCGGAGGCGTTGCAGAACCTGCCGTTGCCGGAAAAGATATAGGCGAAGGCGTGGCGCACGGTTTCAACGGGAATCTTGCGGCGGCGGCCGGGCGGGACCGAGATGTCGAGATACGTCGGATCGGCTGCGACGCCGACCACCGGACCGCGCTTCCCCCAGAACGAGCCGCTGACGATGCGGGCCTGGGTGCCGTCGTCTTCGGTCACGACCGGGATCTCGGCGGACTTGATCTCCTGGTAATGGGGCGCGGACATTTTCAGCGCGGAGGGCAAGTTCCCCCACAACTGAAAGCCGTGCATGCGCCCGGCGGCGTCGCCCTTGGGCATTTCCTGGTGGATGATGCCGCTGCCGGCGGTCATCCATTGCACGTCGCCGGCCTCGATGGCGCCGCGATTGCCCATGCTATCGCCGTGCTCGACGCTGCCCGCCAGAACGTAGGTGATGGTCTCGATGCCGCGATGAGGATGCCAGGGAAAACCGGCGAGATAATCGGCCGGAATGTCGTTGCGGAAATCATCGAGCAGGAGAAAGGGATCGAACTCGCCGGTGCTGCCCCACCCGAAGGCGCGGCGCAGATGCACGCCCGCCCCCTCGAGCGTGGGCTTGGACTGAATAATTTTCTTGACCGGACGCAGGGACATAAACCGCCTCCCCCGCCAGTTTAGCGCGCGGCGGAGTGGGGATTAGGCGTGGCCGCAGTGGGGGCAGCGGGCGGCGGAGAGGGGGGTGCCGCAGGCGCAGCAGAAGCGGCCGCCGGGAGCGCCGGCGGGAATGACGATGACGCGCGGAGGGGCGGGCTCGCCGGTGCAGGCCCAGATCAGGGCCACGATCCAACCGATCCCCGTCCAGCCCAGCAGCGCGTCCACCAGAAAGATGGCGGTGAAGTTGCGCTTGTTGTGGCCCAGGATCGCGGGCAGGAAGTAGAGGGCCGCCAGAATGCAAAACGTGAGCATGGGCGCAGTCCTTGTGCCTATAGCCAGGATACGACGCGAGTGGCACGAAAGTTCCCTTGGCTGTTATTCTGAATGCTTCCATGCCTCCAACCATGCGTGGCCTTGTAAAGGCCAGCCCCGCCGCGGGCGCCGAACTGCAAACCCTGCCTATTCCGGAGATCGGTCCTCACGAGGTGCTGGTGCGCGTGCACACGGCCTCCATCTGCGGCACCGACCTGCACATCTACGAGTGGGACGAGTGGGCGGCCGGGCGCATACATCCGCCGCTGACGTTCGGTCATGAGTTTTGCGGGCACATCGAACGCCTGGGCAGCGAGGTAAGCGGGTTTGAGCCGGGGCAGTACGTCTCGGCCGACATGCACGTCTTTTGCGGCCGCTGCTTCCAGTGCCGCAGCGGGCAGGCGCACATCTGCCAAAAGGTAAAGATTCTGGGCGTGGACGCACCCGGCTGCTTCGCCGAGTTTGTCAAGATTCCCGCCGCCAACCTGGTGCCGCTGCGGGATGAGATCGGGACCGACTACGGCGCCATCCTGGACCCACTCGGCAACGCCGTACACACGGTGTTGGCGGGCGAGACGGCCGGACGCAGCGTGGCCATCGTCGGATGCGGGCCGATCGGGCTCATGGCCATCGCGGTGGCGCGCGCGGCCGGGGCCGGGCCGGTGTTTGCGCTGGAAGTGAATCCCTTCCGGCGCGAGCTGGCGAAGAAGATGCAGGCCGATGTCGTAATTGATCCGGCGAAGGAAGACGCCATGGCTGCCGTGCGCGGCCGGGTGCAGGCCGAGGGGGTGGACGTGGCGCTGGAGTTCAGCGGGCATCCCGATGGCCTGCGCACCACGCTGCAACTGGTACGCGCGGGCGGGCGGGTGAGCCTGCTGGGGATCTTCCGCCGCCCGGTTGAGGTGGATCTGAATCACGACGTCATTTTCAAGGGCGTGACCGTGCAGGGGATCAACGGGCGGCGGCTGTTCGATACCTGGCACCAGATGATCGGGCTGTTGGCCGAACGGCGGCTGGCATTGGAGCCCTTGTTCACCGACCGGCTGCCGCTCAGCCAATTCCAGAGCGGATTCGAGCGCCTGCGGCAGGGCAAGGCCGCCAAGATACTGCTCGATCCGCATGCCTGAGGAGGAGACACGATGGCGCGTCCACAACTGCAATATTTGAGCGACGAGCTGCAGCAACTGGAGCAGAAGGGGCTGCGCACGAAGCTGCGGGTGCTCGAGGGCGAACAGTTGCCCGAGGCGACGTTTGACGGCAAGCGCGTCATCAACCTGAGCTCGAACAACTACCTGGGCCTGTGCACGCACCCGAAGCTGCGCGCGGCGGCGCTGGCGGCGACCGAGAAGCTGGGAGTGGGGTCGGGCGCGGTGCGCACGATCAGCGGCACCATGGACATCCACATGGAGCTGGAGCAATACATCGCGCGCTTCAAGCACACGGAAGCCTCGGTGGTGTTTCAGAGCGGCTTCACCGCCAACTCCGGCACCGTGGGCGCCATCATGGGGCGTAACGACTTCATCGTCAGCGACGAGCTGAACCACGCCAGCATCATTGACGGCGCGCGGCTGTCGCGGGCCACCATCAAGGTGTTCCCGCACAAGAACTACAACGCGGCCGAGGACATCCTCAAGGAACTGGCGCCGCAGCCGGGACGCAAGCTGCTCATCACCGACGGCGTCTTCAGCATGGACGGCGACATCGCCGGGCTGCCGGAGCTGTGCGCGCTGGCGGAAAAATACGGCGCCGTGATGATGGTGGACGACGCGCACGCCTCCGGCATTTTGGGCAAGAACGGACGCGGCACGGTGGACCACTTCGGGCTGCACGGGCGCGTGGACGTGCAAGTGGGCACACTGTCGAAGGCGATCGGCTCGCTCGGCGGCTATGTGGCCGGCAGCGGTGAGCTGATCGAGTTTTTGCACCTGCGCGGACGGCCGTTTCTGTTTTCCACCTCGCATCCGCCCTCGGTGGCGGCCAGCTGTTTGGCCGCTTTCCAGGTGCTTGAGGCCGAGCCCGAGCGCATCCAGAAGCTGTGGGACAACACGGCCTTCTTCAAGACCGGGCTGAAGAAGCTGGGCTTCGACACGGGAAGGAGCGAGACGCCCATCACCCCGATCATGGTCGGGGAAGGACGCAAAGCGATGGAGTTCTCACGGGCGCTGTTCCAGGCCGGGCTGTTCGTCACCGGCATCGCCTTCCCGACGGTTCCGGAGGGAAAGGCGCGGCTGCGCGCGATCGTCACCGCGACCCATACCCAGAAGGATCTGGAGCAGGCGCTGGGCATTCTGGAAAAGGTGGGCAAGGCCCAGGGCCTAATATAGACTGCATCGTTTGCTCCTCCGGGCAATCTAAAATTAAGACATGCAAGCCGCAGCCAGCGCCAGTGTGTTCTACGCCTTTGCCGCCGGGCTGCTCTCGTTTCTTTCCCCCTGCGTGCTGCCTCTTGTGCCCGGCTACGTGTCGCTGCTGTCGGGGGGAATGGCCGAGCACTTGCCGGGCGAGGCGGCACTGCCTGCCCCAGGCACGGACGGCAAGGGCGGCGTGGCGGTGGCGCCGGTTGCGGCGCGGCACGCACGCGGGCTGCTCCTCAGCAACTCGATATTCTTCATCCTCGGCTTTTCGGTGGTGTTCATTGCGCTGGGGGCGACGGCGACCTCGGTGGGCCAGGCGCTGCGCGCGCACCAGGCGCTGTTCAGCGAAATCGGCGGCCTGATCGTCATCCTGTTTGGGCTGCACCTTTTGGGCGTGGTGCGGATCAGCGCGCTCTACGGGGATAAGCGCGTACACAAAAGGATCAGCGTCAGCAGCGGCGTGGGCGCGTTCGTGGTCGGCTTTACCTTCGCCTTTGGCTGGACACCGTGCATCGGGCCCATGCTGGCCACCATCCTGCTCCTGGCCGCCAACGTCGGCACCGTGAGCCATGGAATTTTTCTGCTGGCGGTGTATTCGGCCGGGCTGGCGGTGCCGTTCCTGATCACCACCTTGCTGATTGACCGCTTCGCCCTTTTCTACAAGGGATTCCGGAAGCACCTGGGCACGGTGGAGCGGGTTTCGGGCGTGCTGCTGCTGCTGATTGGCGTCCTGCTGTTGACCCATCGCTTTACGATGATTTCCGGCTACTTGGCGCATATCCCGTTTTTCAATAAGCTAATGCTGTAGGAGGTAATTCGTGCCGGCTGAATCCCCGCAAAAGAACAGCGCCTGGAATTGGATCATCATTGGCATCATCATCATCGGCGGCTTGATATACCTGTCGTTCACGCACCGGACGACGATGACGAATCAGCCGGTGGCGGAGGTCAACGGTTCGCCGGCCAACGCGCTGCTCGAAGCCGGCAACCCCATTGGGCGCACCGCGCCCAACTGGACGCTGCCGACGCCGGAGGGCACGAAGCTGAGCCTGGCGCAATTCGCCGGACACCCAGTCGTGCTGGATTTTTGGGCCACCTGGTGCGGCCCGTGCAACATCGAGCGGCCGTGGTGGGAGCAGTTACAGAAGCAGTACGCGGCGCAGGGGCTGGTGATCATCGGCATTTCGGAAGACAGCAGCATCAGCGACGTGCAAAGCTTCCTGGCCAAGCATCCGACCAACTACAAGATCGTTTGGGATAACCAGACGCTGCAGAGCACGTATGGGGTGCCGTTCGGGTTGCCGACCACCTTGTTCATCAATCGTCAGGGCAAGGTCACCGAACGCGTCACCGGGCTTGAGGGTTTGCCGGACCTGGATAAGGCCATTCATGGGATTCTCTAGAAAAGCCGTCTGGCTGCCGGTGCTGCTGGTTGGCGCGGCGACGGCACTGGCGCAGAGCGCCGGGGTGGCGCGGATTGCCGCGGCGCCGGTAGAGGCGCGAGCGCATAGCACGGCGGTGGCGCGGCTGAGCATAACCGTCGAGCCGGGATTTCATATTCAATCGAATCACCCGAAGCAGGACTACCTGATTCCCTCGAGCATAAAGTTCCAGCCGGCGGGCGGGGTGTCGGTGGTACGCGTGGCCTGGCCGGCGGCGAAGGACGTGCGGTTTGCCTTTGACCCGAAGCAGCCGTACGCGGTCTTTACGGGCAGCTTCATCGTGCCGGTGACGCTGCGGACGGCGGCGGCGGGCGCGGCCACGCTGAAGGGCAGCTTCCATTACCAGGCGTGCAATGATCAACTGTGCAAACCGCCGGTATCGGTTCCCTTCACGCTTCAAGTCCAGGTCCGCTAACGTCCATGCAGCGCGTCCTGATCCTGGGTACCGGGCTGATCGGTGCCTCGCTAGGCTTGGCGCTGCGGGAGAACGGGTTTAGCGGCGTTGTCAGCGGATGGGACCGCAACCCGGCCGAGGCGGAAACGGCGCTGCGGCGCGGCGCCATCGAGGTGGTGGCGCAAGACCCGGTGCAGGCGGCGCGGGGCAGCGATGCCGTGGTGCTGGCCATGCCGGTGCTGGCGATCCTGGAATGGATGCTGCGACTGGGGCCGGAGCTGGGCGAGCAGCAATGGATGACCGACGTGGGCAGCACCAAGCGGGCCATCTGTGACTGCGCGAAGGAGCAGTACAATCGCGCCGGGCGGGCGGAATTTCTCCCTGGACATCCGATGGCAGGCAAGGAGACCGCGGGCGCGGCCGCGGCCGAAGCCGCGCTGTTTCAAGGCGCGACGTGGCTGTTCACGCCGCTGCGGGATGAGACAGCCGCGAGCGCCGAGTGGCGGAGTTGGGTCGAACGGTTTGGGTGCCGGACGCTGGCCATCGAGGCGGCACGGCACGACGAGCTGTGCGCCTGGGTGAGCCATCTGCCGCAGATGGTGGCCACGGCACTGGCGGTGACGCTGGAGGAAGAACTGGGCGAGTCGGTGCCCGCCATCGGCGGACGGGCACTGCGCGAGATGACGCGCCTGGGGGCCAGTCCCTACGCGATGTGGCGCGACATAGCCGAGACCAACGCGCCGGAAATCGCCTTGGCCATGCGCGCGCTGGAACAGCGCCTGGCTCGGGTGCGCAAGCAGTTGGGCAAGGCCGAGCTGGGCGAGACGTTTGCGCAGGCCAACCGCTTCCGGCCCTCACGGCATTGATTGGTGCGGGGCCCCGCGCGGCTGAGCCGCGCGACCCGCTTCAGGCCGGGGCCTTTTTTACCAGTTGCAGGGTGTCGCGGGCGAGGGCCTGCTTGAGCTGGGTGCGGGCGTGTTCGGCCCAGGCGCTGTCGCGATCGAGGCCCAGATACTGACGCCAGTGCGGGACGGCGCGGCGGGGTTGGCCCTGGCGCTGATAGGCCAGCGCGAGATTGTAGTGGGCATCGGCATAGCCGGGCACGAGGCGAACGGCGGTCAGATACGAGGCGATGGCCTCGGCCATGCGGCCGGTTTCGTCCAACACATTGCCCAGGTTGAAGCAGGCGAGGGCATAGCCGGCATCGAGTTGCAGGGCACGGCGGTAGCAGCGCTCCGCCGCGCTGAAATCCTTCTGGTGGTAGCGCAGGGTGCCGAGGTTGATGTAGGCGCTGAGGAAGCCGGGATCGAGCGCCAGGCACTGCTCGTAGGCGGCGGCAGCCTGCTCGCGCTGCTCGGGATCGCCCTCGAGTGAGAGGCCGAAGGCAAACCACTGCTCGGCCTGCTCGAGCTTTTGCTGCTGCTGGGCAAGGCGGGGGGAGACGGCGGGTGGGGTGTGCAGCTCGCCGGGAGGGTCGAAGGGCAGGCGCAACTGACCGCTCAGGGCATCCATGAAGACTCCGCCATAGCGCAGCTCGACGCGGCGGCCGAACACGCCCAGACGGACCTGGGCGAGCGGGTCCTCGCCCAGCGCGGGCAGGCGGCGGCGGATGGCGTGCAGGCTGTGCGCCACCGCGGCCGGGCTGATGGCGGCGGCGTGGTACTGGCGCAGGGCGCGGGCACGCAACAGGTCCTGCCAGCCGTAGCGGGCTTGGCGCGGCAGCAGCCCCAACTGCTCCCAGCGGCGGAGCTGGCGCGGATCGAGGTGCAGCATGCGCACCAATTCGCGGCGGGAATAAAACGGACGAATCATGGCGCGTTAAGTTTGAATACCCGAAAACGGGGCCTTCCCGCAAGCATTGTTTGGCGCGGGGCCCCGCCTGGTGCTTTTTCCGCTATTCTGGTTGCGCTATGGCGAAAACTACACTTCGGGGAATCGTAGCCGCGGCTATGGCGGCGATGATCGCAGCGGTATGGACGATGCCGGCACAGGCGAGCCATCTGCCGGCCGTGGGCCAGCACGGAGCGGTGGCGAGCGCGGAGGTGCATGCCACCGAAGCGGGCATTGAGATCCTGAAGGAGGGCGGCAACGCGGTGGATGCGGCCGTGGCCGTGGGCTTCGCGCTGGCCGTCACCCATTCCGACGCGGGCAACATCGGCGGGGGCGGGTTTATGATCATCCGCCAGGCCGACGGACACAGCTACTTCGTGGACTTCCGCGAGGAAGCCCCCGGACACGCCACGCCCACCATGTACCAGGATGCCCAGGGCAACATCGTCAAGGGGCGCAGCCTGATCGGCATGCTGGCGACGGGCATCCCCGGCTCGGTCGCCGGATTGTGCTCGGCGCAGAAGCGCCTGGGAAAGCTGACGCTGGCGCAGGATATGGCGCCGGCCATCCGACTCGCCAAGAACGGATTCCCGCTCGACGCCTACCAGGCCGCGGGGATGCGCCGCAACCGGAAATTAGCCGAGTTCCCCAACAGCCATCGCATCTTCCAGCGGGACGGCAATTACTACAAGGCCGGTGACATCTTCCGCCAGCCCGAGCTGGCGCACACGCTGGAGGAGATCGCCGCCGGGGGCGCCGACGCCTTCTACCGCGGCCCCATCGCCCACCAACTGGCCGCCTTCGAAGCCGCGCACGGCGGCCTGATCACCGCCCAGGACATGGCCCACTATCATGCCATCTGGCGGCAGCCGATCGAGTTGGAGTATCACGGCTACCAGATCCTCAGCGCGCCGCCGCCGTCCTCGGGGGGCGTGGTGATGGGGGAAATGCTGAACATGCTGAAGCTGTCGCACTTCACCCAGTACGGGATGGATTCGGCAGGAGCGCTGCACGACGAAATCGAAGCCATGCGCCGCGCCTTCGCCGACCGCGCGGTGTATCTGGGGGACCCGGACTTCAACAAGCTCCCGCTGGCCACGCTGCTCAGCCCGGCGTACGCCGGACGGCGCTGGGCGAGCGTGAAGCCGGAGGAGGCGAGCCTGAGCAGCCAGGTGGGCGCGGGCCCGGTGCCGCACTGGAATGGCGACACCGAAACCACCAACTACTCGGTCGTGGACACGGGCGGCGACGCCGTGGACGTCACCTACACGCTGAACTTCGGCTTTGGCTCGGGCGTGACGCCCGACCACCTGGGCTTTTTGCTCAACGACGAGATGGATGACTTCACCTCGAAAGTCGGCGTGCCCAACGGCTTCCATCTCCTGCAGGGCAAGGTCAACGACATCGAGCCTTACAAGCGCCCGCTGTCGGCCATGACCCCGACCATCGTGACCAAGGACGGCAAGCTCTTCCTGTCGCTGGGCTCGCCCGGCGGCCCGCGCATCATCACCACAGTGTTCGAGGCGCTGACCGACGTCATTGATTTCGGTCTCAACATTCAGCAGGCGGCCGACGCGCCGCGCTTCCACCAGCAATGGATGCCCGCCACGGTCTATTTCGAAGGCCCGAACCGCTTCTCGCCCGACACCCTGGCCTTGCTGAAGAAGATGGGCTACCCGATACAGGTCGGCCGCACCTGGTGCGATCTGGAGGGGATCGAAATCAATCCCAAGACCGGCCAGCGCATGGCGGAAACGGACCCGCGCGCCGACGGCGCCGCCATGGCTTACTGAAACCGTGTCGCTACTGGTTTCCACGCACCTGTTCCGGACGCAGCGGCTCGGAGCGGCACAATTGGATCTGCTGCAGTCGGCCGGGGCGGCCGGGGTGGAGCTGTTCTGCGCGCGCACCAGCTTCGACTACCATGACCGCACGCAGGCCATGGAGCTAGCGAGCTGGTTTCACGCGAACCCGCTGCCACTGCACTCGCTGCACAGCCCGATCTACGCCGATGAACGCGAGGGGCGCTCGGGCGAGCCGCCGATTGATGTGGCGGATGCGGAACCGCGGCACCGGCTGGCCGCTCTCGACGAGGTGCAGCGCGTGCTCGAGTTCAGCGAGCGCGTGAGCTTCCGCTACCTGATTCAGCACCTGGGGCCGCCGCGGGCGGATTGGGATGAGCGCCGCGCTGACCGCGCCTTGACCAGCCTGGAGCGTTTGCGCCTGCTCGCCAAGCAGGCGGGGGTGACGGTGCTGGTGGAAAACATCCCGAACGGATTGAGCCAGCCGCAGCGGCTGCTGCCGTTTCTCGAGGCCAGCCATCTCGATGACGTCGGCATTTGCTTCGACGCCGGCCACGCGCATATGGCCGAGCACCTGTTCGGCGGCGGGGGCGTGGGGACGAGCTGGGAGCGGCTGGCGGCGCGGGTGCGCTCGACGCATCTGCACGACAACCACGGCTCGCTCGATGAGCACCTGTGGCCGGGCGACGGGACGATTGACTGGAAGGAGCTGATGCTGAAGCTGCCCGCCTCGCTGCCGCGCGTGCTCGAGGTGGGCGATCTGCCCGGCAACCAGAAAATGGATCTGAGGGCGCGGCTGCGGGCGTGCGCCGACAAGTTAGCGGACTTTGCTCATGAGTAATCCAGACGCGAGTGTACCCACCGTACCCGTCGTCGCCATCCGCGACGTGGGCCGATTTGAAGGGCAGAAAGTGCGCCTGCAAGGATGGCTGTACAACCTGCGCGCCAGCGGCAAGCTGCTGTTTCCCATCCTGCGCGACGGCACGGGCTGGATGCAGGGCGTGGTGTTTCAGAAGAACATCGCTCCGGAGAAGTTTGACGCGCTCAAGAGCCTGAGCCAGGAGTCGTCGCTGGAGGTGACCGGCACCGTGCGCGCCGACGCGCGCGCGGCGGGCGGATACGAGCTCGACGTGGCCGACCTGAGCATCCTGCAGGCGGTGGATGCGGCGCATCCCTATCCGATCACCCCCAAGGAGCACGGCATCGAGTTTCTGCTCGAACACCGGCACCTGTGGCTGCGCAGCCAGCGCCAGGCGGCGATCCTGCGCGTGCGCCATGAAATCATCAAGGCGGTGCGGGACTTTTTTGACGGCGATGGTTTTGTTCTGGGCGATGCGCCCATCCTGACGCCGGCCTCGTGCGAGGGCACGAGCAACCTGTTCGAGGTGGACTACTTCGACGACAAGGCCTATCTCACGCAGTCGGGCCAGCTCTACGCCGAAGCGGTGGCCATGGCGGTGGGCAAGACCTACACCTTCGGACCTACCTTCCGCGCCGAGAAGAGCAAGACGCGGCGGCACCTGGCGGAGTTCTGGATGGTCGAGCCCGAGGTCGCGTTCATGGACCTCGACGGCGACATGCGCCTGGCCGAGGAGTTCATCGCGTTCATCGTGGCGCGCGTCCTGGAGACGCGCCGCGAGGAGCTCCGCGTCCTCGAGCGCGACACGGCGAAGCTCGAGCAGGTCGTGGCGCCGTTCCCCCGCATCACGTACGCCGAGGCGATCGCGATCTTGCAGCAGAACGGGCAC
>JBOGKL010000245.1:0-14921 GCA_050745525.1 Terriglobales bacterium
CCTGGGCCCGGTCCACACCGGTGACCCCGGTGGTAACGGGTACGAAATTGGCGGTCATGTCGTTACCGTTAATTACGAAAATGCCCTGAAGGGGCGTCTGCGCCTTGGCCACCGCCGGTTCGGCTTGCGGGGGGGCATTGGGAGGGGGCGGGTTGAGCTGGTTCGGATTGCGCTCGACGATGGCCTGCAAGGGGATGGTCACGGCGTTGTGCGCGGTTGCGGTGGTGATGTTGGCCGTGCACGACAGCCCCGGGCGGATGTCGCCGGGCGGATCGTCCAACTGCACCTTCACTTCGAAGTCCTTGGCCTGCTGCGCGTCCGATCCGGTGGTGCTGGTCGCAGCCGCCCCGGTCGAGCGCAGAATGGCCGTATCGCCCACTTCAATGACATGCGCCGGGAATACCCGGTCGCCAAAGGCGTCAATGGTAATCGTGGCAGGCTGGCCGACGGCCACGTTGGCGATGTCCGTTTCGTCCACGAGCACGTCGGCGATCACCACCGACATGTCGGCCACGCGCATGATCACGCTGCCCGGAGAGTTCTCAATGCCCATCACCACCGTATCGCCCACATGGACGGGAAGATAGGTCACAAGCCCGCTCAGCGGGCTGCGGAACTCGGTCAGGTTGAGCACGTCCTGGGCCGCCGACAGGTTCGCCTTCGCCTGCGCGATCTGCGAGGTCAGGCTGCCCACCTGCGCCTTGGACTGGCGCAGGGCGGCCTCGGCGGAGTGCAGTTGCGCCAGGGCGGTTTTGTACGCGGCCTCGGCGGTGTCGTAATCCGAGCGCGCCAGCAGCTTGTCCTCATAGAGCGCCTGCGTGCGACGCCAGTTCTGCTCCTGCTGCGCCAGTTGTGCCTGGTACTGGGCCACGTTCGCCTGCGCTGTGCCCAGCGCCGCCTCCTGCGCTGCCAGATTGGACTGGCTGGTCTTCAGCGACGCCTTCATGCCCGAGACCTGTGCCGTCTGCTGCACGTTCCATTGCTTGGCCAGCAGCTCGCCCTTGCGGACGTGGTCGCCTTCTTTCACGTACAGGTTGGTGATCTGGCCCAGCGTCGTGGGGCTGATGTCGGCGTAAGTCTTGGGCGTGATCTCGCCCGAGGCGGTCACCACCGCGGCGATGTTCTGCATCAGGGCGCGGCCCGTTTGCACGCTCACCCGGTCGCGCCACTGCTGCGTGAGCGAGACGGCAACAATGCCGCCCAGCACCAGAACGATCACGATGAAGACAAGCAGTTTTTTACCTGGGCTCATGGGCGGGCAGTGCTGTAGCTGTACTTCCCAGCTTACCGGATAACGGCGCGGCCCGGCCGTTTGTGACCGCATCCGCACAGAGGAATACGGGATCACCACGCCCCCGGTTCCTGAGGAATTGAATCCAACATGCATTCCGTGGCGTTGCGGGTCCGACACGGTGCGACCCGCGTCCGTCCCCGCGCCGATCAACGACGGGAGCCGGATTTCCCCTTGACCCGTTTGGGTACGGCGGCTACCATAACGGCAGGGAGTATCCTGCTGGCCTTGGCCCGCCGGCAGCGCCCGCCTCGCTATGGTTCGCCGTTACGCATCCTGGTTGGCGCCTGTGTTGGCTGCCCTGCTTTGCGCCTCGATCGGCGCCTCGGCGCAGCAGCAACAGGCGGTTCCGCCCCCCAAACACGCCCTCACCGCCAAGCAGCGCCGTCAGCAACAGAAAGAGCTCGAAAAAGAGCTCAATCCGGAAGACAAGAAGTGGCTCGACGAGGACGTCGCCTATATCATCTCCCCCGAGGAGCGCCAGGCCTTTCTGCAGCTGCAAAACGAGGACGAGCGCGAGCAATTCATTGAGGAGTTCTGGGCCCGCCGCAACCCCGTCGCCGGCTCCGCCTACAACTCGTATAAGGAGAAGTATTACCAGCGCTTCGCTTACGCCAACGCGCACTTTGCTGCCGGCGAGCCGGGGTGGAAAACCGACCGCGGCCGCATCTACATCACTTGGGGCAAGCCCGACGAGCAGGACAATCACGACTCCGGCGGCACCTACGACCGCCCCTTCGACTTGGGTGGCGGCACCACGTCCACCTATCCGTTCGAGGACTGGACCTACAACTATTTGCCCGGCATCGGCAGCAACGTGCAGCTGGAGTTCGTGGATAAGTGCATGTGCGGCGATTACGAGCTCACCACCAACCCCTGCGAAAAGGATGCCTTGCTCGAGGTTCCCGGCGCCGGCCTCACCATGAACGAATCCATGGGCATGGCCAGCAAAACCCAGCGCTTCAATAACACCGACGGCAGCACTTGCGGCGCCGGAACCGAGTTGCCGGTCTCGCAAAACGAGTTCAGCCGCATCGAAACCTACGCCAAGATCTTCGCCCCGCCCGCGGTCAAGTTCAAAGACTTGGCCGAGGTCGTCAACCACAACATCAGCTACGCGCTGCTGCCGTTCCGCTATCGCACCGATTTCGTCAAGGTCACCGACGACACGGTTCTGGTTCCGATCACGCTCCAGATCGCCTATCGCAACATGACGCTAAAGGATAACGACGGCGTGGACATGGGGCGAATCAACGTCTACGGCCGCATCACCACCATCAGCGGCCGCATCGTGGACCAATGGGATAACACCGCCAAGGCGGCCTTCCCGGCTGAGCTGCTGCCCACCATGGCCAACCAGACCGCACGCTACTGGCATGGTGCCTTGCTCAAGCCTGGCCGCTACAAAGTGAATCTGGTCCTGAAGGACGTCAACAGCCCCAACAAGCTGGGCACCAAGGCCTATGCCATTGTCGTGCCCGCCTACAAAGACAACCAGCTCTCTTCCTCTTCGGTCATCCTGGCCAACGATATTGCCAAGGTTCCGGCTAAAGATGTCGGCAGCGGAGCCTTCATTCTGGGCGATTCCAAAGTCATGCCGGTGATGGGTGGCATCGGAGCCCCGGCTGCCTTTACGCTAAACCAGTCGCTGGGCATCTGGTTGCAAATATACGATCTGAAAGTGGATAAAATCACCCACAAGCCCAACGCCACGCTGCGTTATACGATCGAAAACCTGGCCACGCAGAAGGTCATGCTGGATCACACCGAACAGGCCGCAAAACTGCCCAACGCCGCCACCGAAATCACCATCGAGAAGACGCTTCCGTTGGCCAGCTTGCCCCTCGGGACCTATAAGCTTACTATTCAGGTGAAGGATCTGTTGGACGGGCAGAGCATCGCGCCGCAGGCGAACTTTATCGTATTGAAATAAGCGAAGCGCGTAGGTGAGTATGCGGCCACAGCCGAAGACGCGGCATCGTCGGATTGCGCAAAGCCGCTCTCTGCCCGGACTTTGCACCTTGCTTCTGGTGTGGGCCGTGGCAGGCACGCAGTTGCCCGTGGCCGCGCAACAACCCCGCCCCGCGCCCACTGCCGCGCAGGTGCTGTTCCTGGCCGCCGCCTCCGCCCCCAGCGTCGCGAAAGGACGCGGGCAGCTTCTCGGCTATGTTGTGGATGCCGAGGGCCATCCCGCACCGGGCGCATTGGTCGAGGTCCGCGCCGCCGGTTTGCGCAAACTCCCGGTGAGGGTGCTGACCTCGGTGCAGGGCCTGTTCCGCGTGCTCAACGTGGCGCCCGGCGTCTATTACGTCGAGGTGGGCAAGGGACAACGCGTCGCCGCGCGGCGCCGGGTTCGGGTGGCGCCGTCAGAACGTGCGCTGCTGTTGTTTAATCTTCCCAGGCTGCTGCAGGCGGCGCGCTTTGGACCTCCTCCGGGCGTTTCCCCCGACGAGGCCTTTGCCTGGGCTTTGCGTTCCGAGGCAATGTGGCGTCCCGTCTTGCGCTACAACGATTCGAATGCGGACGTGAGCACGCCCATGGAGGGTTACGTCGCGCTCACAGCCGGCGCCGGCGACAGCGCCTTCGCCTCCTCTGCCATGGCCACCAAGTTTCGCCTGGACTCGATTGCCTTGGGCGATGAGCGCCTCGCGCTTTCCGGCATGGTGGGCACCGATACCGGGCTGGGCGCCCCCGACACCCAGGTGAAAGCCGTACTGCAGCCGGCCGATCCCAGCAGCGGACAGCGCCTTGCCTTTTCCGTTCGCCAGTTGTCCATTCCCGCGCGCTCGGAACTGCCTTCGCTGCGCCTGTTCTCGTTCAACTACACCAACACCATGCCGCTCGGTTCGGCCCTGCGCGTGCAGTACGGTTCGATGGTGAACACGGTCACCATGACCGATACCGTGGTCACCGTGGATCCCTATGTGCGCGTGATGGCAAAGATCGGTCCGGAAGGGGTGCTCGAGTATCGCGCCGTATCCGGCGTGCCGCCGCTGCGCTTCGCGGCCAATAGCGTCAACATGGACGACACCACGCCGCAGGTGACCCTGGACCAGGGCCGTGCCCGGCTCGAGCGCGCCCGCCATCAAGAACTGCGCTATACCGAGAGCCTGACCCCCAGCGACACCCTTAGCGCCGCCGTATTCCAGGATGCCTATACCCGCACGGCCATCAATGGCGCCTTTGCCTTGGCAGGTGCTGCGCCGGATGCTTCCGTGCTCGATGCCAACCCGGCATTACTGCCCGACTTGGCCAGCAATATGTTCTTGGCCGATGGGGGTAATTACGGCGGCTGGGGCTACCGGGTCGGCCTCGAGCACCAGCTTGGCGATGGCTGGCGAGTCATGCTCGGCTACAGCACCGGACCGGTGCTGGCGCCCGTCGGCTCCCAACTCGCAGCGGCACATTTGGCTTCTGGGCTGGGCACGGTTTCGGCCCACTCCGCCATTGTGAAAATTACCGGTACGACCCCGCTCACCCACACCCAGCTCGTCTGCAGCTACCGTTCGCTGAGCCGCTTGGCTGCCACCGGTCTGGACCTCTACGACGACAGCTTCACCCAGGGACGTTCCTACGCCAACGTTTTTGTCCGCCAGCCCCTGCCCGGCTTTCTCAACGGTGGCGGCCGGCTCGCAGCTCTGGTCGAGATTCACAATCTGCTGGCGCAGGGCTACATCCCCGTCGTCGCCAGCGATGGTCAGACTTTGTTCCTGGTGCAGTCGGCGCGCTCGCTGCGCGGCGGCCTCACCATTTCGTTTTAAAAGCCGGGCGGCACAGCCAAACGGCGCAAACGGTCACGTGGTGGATTGGTTCCAACAAATGCAACGGCGTACGCCAAGCCGGTGGCGCTTCGGCACCGCCGCCGCCGTCTTGGTGACGCTGACGCTGGTGATTCTGGCGCTGCTGAACCTGCGCCAGCTCTGGATTTACCGCCAACCCACCGACGGCGTGCTCTGGCACGCGACCACGCAGGGCTTGCGCGCGGCCGCCATCAGCCCCAACCTGGCCCCGCAGCCGCTTGAGCGTGGCGATCTGTTGGTCGCCGTGGATGGCCGGCTCGTGAGCGCGCCCGGCGCGGTCGCCCAACACCTGGCCCAGGCCGGCACCGGAGGTACGCTCGCCTACGCCGTCGTGCGCGCCGGGCGCATGTTCACGGTTCCGGTCAGCGTCCGCGCCTCTCATCCGCCGCTGGCGCGTGATGTCTTTCTGGAATGCGTCGGACTGCTGTTTCTTGCCATCGGCCTCTTTGTCTTCTATCGCCGGCGCACGGCGCCGCAGGCGTTCACATTCTTTCTGTTTTGCCTGGCCGGCTTTGTCTTGTTTTGCTTCCACTTCACCGGCAAGCTCAACCTGTTTGATCAAGTGATTTTCTGGGGCAATGAGGCGGCGCTGCTGGCCATGCCCTGCCTGCTGCTGGCGTTTGCCTGGCGCTTTCCCGGGCAGGGGGGTAAAGACAGCAGGCGCGGTCCGGGGGCCGTCCGCTTGCTGCGCGCCCTGGTGTTTGCGCCGGCCCTGCTGACGGGCTTGGCCGAGGTCTGCCTGGCCACCGGCGCCATCTGGCTGCCGGTCAGCCTCAGTGCCAGTCAGGCCCTTCTCGACCGCGCCGCCTACATCCTGTTCGCCGCTTATGCTCTGGCGGCGGTTTGCGTGTTCTACCGCCGCGCCCGTGGCGCCGTCGCGCGCGTGCGCACCCAGGCGCTCGTGATGGCGCGCGGCACGCTGCTGGCTATCGTGCCCTTCGCGGCGCTCTATATCGTGCCCTATGTGTCGGGCGCCGACCTGCCGCGCTTGGCCAACCTGTCCGTCATTTCGCTGATCCTGGTGCCGCTGGCGTTTGCCTACGCCATCTGGCGTCACCACCTGCTCGAGGCGGAAATCGTCTTCCGCCGCGGTGTGGTCTATACCCTGGCGACGGTGCTGGTCGTGGCCGCCTATTGGGGCGTGATTGGGGTGGCCGGCATCCTCATTCATTCCCGCCTCCCGACGTGGGGCTGGGCCGGATGGCTGCTGGCGATTCTGGTCACGGCGGTGCTGTTCGAGCCGGTCAAGCATTGGCTGCAGGAACGCCTCGACCGCATGTTCTACCGCGAGCGCTATGATTTCCGGCGCACGCTGCGCGATTTCGGACGGCAAATCAACGAGCAGCCTGATCTGGACAACCTGCTGCGCCTGGTGCCCGACCGTCTCGCTCAGACGCTCGAAGTGGACCAGGTGGCGATCTTTCTCGCCGAGGGGGAGAGCTTCCGCTTGGCCCAATCCCGCCTGCCCCTCGCTCCCAGTGATGGCTTCGGCAGCGGTAAAGACGCCCTTGTCTCTGTGTTTGCCGCCCCCGGCGCGCAGCGGCTCTTTCTGGAAGAGAGCCCCTATCCGGGGCTGCACTATTTCCTGCCCTGCCAGCGGCAGGGGCAAACCGAGGCCATCCTGGCGCTGGGCAAGACTAGCGCGGGGGAATTTCTCAGCGGCGATGACCTCGATCTGGTGGATACGCTCGCTGGTAACCTGGCCGTCGCCGTCGAGAACGCCCGTCTCTACGCCTCGCTGCGCGCCAAGGCCGAGGAGTACGAGCGCCTGAAAGACTTCAGCGAAAACATCGTCGAGAGCATCCAGGTCGGCGTGGTGGCGACCGACCTCGAAGGCCGCGTGGAAAGCTGGAACGCGCAGATGGAAGTGCTCTCGGCGCTGCCGCGCGCGGCCGCGCTGGGACGTTCCCTCGCCGATCTGCTGGGCGCCGATTTTGCCCGCGAGTTTGCGCTGGCGACGGCGGCGGGAGGAATTTACACCCAGCGTAGGTTCTCCCTGGCGGTACGGCTCGAGGAGCCGGCTAAAATCATCCATCTCGCCGTCGCGCCCCTGGTGACGGCACGTTTCGCGCGCGTCGGCCACATCGCCCTGCTCAGCGACATCACCGCCGAGGTGGCCATGGAGCAGCGCCTGATGCAAGCCGATCGCTTGCGTTCCGTCGGCCTGTTGGCGGCCGGAGTGGCGCACGAGGTCAACACCCCGCTGGCGGTGATCTCCAGCTACACGCAACTGTTGGCCAAGCAGACCCCGGCCGGCGACCCGCGCGCGGCGGTGCTGGACACGATTACGCGGCAGACGTTCCGGGCGTCGGAAATCATCTCCAACCTCCTCAATTTCTCGCGTACCGGCGCGACCCGCTTCCACGCCGTCGAGCTGAACAGCGTCGTCAACGACACGCTGGCGCTGGTCGAGCATCCCTTGCGCAGCGCCGGCATCCACGTGGTCACCTCGCTGCACCCGGACATGCTGGCCGTGCAGGGCGATGCCGGCAAGCTGCAGCAGGTCTTTTTGAACCTGGTGCTGAACGCGCGCGACGCCATGCCGCACGGCGGCACCTTGCACTTGCGCACGGGCCGCGGAAGCAAGGGCGGGCCGGCGTGGGTGGAAGTGGCCGATACCGGCGAGGGCATTCCCAGCGGCCTGCACCATCGCATCTTCGATCCCTTCTTCACCACCAAGTCGCCGCGCGCGGCGGGCGCGGCCGCGAGCGCGGCCGCGGAGGCCGCCAGTATGTCCACAGGCACCGGCCTCGGCTTGGCGGTCACCTACGGGATCATCGAGGAGCACGGCGGCTCCATCCACGTGGCCAGCGAGCCGGGGCGGGGAGCGACCTTCCGCGTCGAGTTGCCGCAGGGCGCCACCGAGCCGCTCGAACCCGTGGCCGCGGTGGCCGTCTAATGTCCCTGGCGCTCACCAACCCGCGCGTTCCGGAGCGCCAGGCGGCGCCGGGCGCCGGAGGGCGGGTCCTGATCGTGGACGACGAACCTGCCATTCGCGAGAGCCTGGAGGCCCTGTTCCGCATGAGCGCCGGCGCTGACGGGGAGTTTTCCGTGGTCACGGCCGCCCACGCCGAGGAGGGCTGGCAGGCGTTTCAATCCGAAGTCTTTGATCTCGTGCTGCTCGACGTGGCGCTGCCCTCGGGAGGCAGCCTGCCCAACCCCGACGGCGGCCTCGGCCTGCTGCGCCGCATCCGCGAAGTGTCGGCGGTGCCGGTGATCATGATTTCCGCCTACGCCACCGTCGAGCTGGCGGTCGAGGCCATGCAATCTGGCGCGCAGACGTTTCTACAAAAACCCTGGAACAACGACAAGCTGTTGGCCGACGTGCGCGCCGCCATCGCCGCCGCCCGCGTCAGCCAGGAAAATCTCCAGCTCAAGCGCGCGCTCAAGCAGCGCTACAGCTTGGAGAACATCATCGGCAAGAGCGAGGCCATGCTGCGCGTCTTCGATTGGATCGCCCAGGTCGCCCCCAGCCGCTCCACCGTGCTGCTGCAGGGGGAAAGCGGCACAGGCAAGGAAGTGATCGCCAAGGCCATCCACGCCAACTCCCCCCGCGCCCAAGGCCCCTTCGTGCCCGTCAACAGCGGCAGCATGGCCACCGATCTGCTCGAGTCCACACTGTTCGGGCACGTGCGCGGCGCCTTCACCGGCGCCATCGCGCCCAAGAAGGGGCTATTTGAAATCGCCGACCGGGGCACGATTTTCCTCGACGAAATCGGCAACATGAGCCTGGAGACGCAGGCGAAAATCCTGCGCGTGCTGCAGGATCGCCGCTTCATGCGCCTGGGATCGGTGGACGAGGTGCAGGTGGACGTGCGCGTGATCGCCGCCACCAACGTGAACCTGCAGCACCAGGTCGGTGAGGGCCGCTTCCGCGAGGACCTGTTCTACCGTCTCAACGTGCTCAGCCTGACGCTGCCGCCGCTGCGCGACCGGCGCGAGGACATCCCCTTGCTGGTGGACCATTTTCTCGTGCGCTATGCCGCGGAAAACGGGATGGCTGCTCGCCGCCTCACGTCCGAGGCGCTTCACTGCCTGCTCGACTACGCCTGGCCGGGCCATGTGCGCGAGCTGGAGAACGCCATCGAGCGCGCCGTGGTCTTGTCCAACGCTCCGCTCATCGGGCCCGAATTGCTGCCCGAGGCGATCACGGGCGGTTCCCCCGCCACACCGGCCGCGCATCCCGGCTCCCTGTTCGCGCTCGTGGATGGCTACGAGCGCCGCCTAATCACGGAGATGCTCGAGCAGACCCACGGACGGCAGACGGAAGCGGCCGAGCGCTTTCAAATCCCGGTTTCGACCCTGAATCAGAAGATCAAGCGCCACGGCATAGACGTCAAGGCCATTGCGGCCAAGACCAATGCCTAACCCGGTCGCGGCGGTCAGATTTGCAGGTGGGCCTGGTTGGTGAAGGCTTCGAAGCTCTGCCGTGCCACCCAGTAATGGTGCGCCTGAAAGGCGTTCAGATACAGCAGCTCGCGGTCCAGCCCGGAGCTCGGGTGCAGCCAGCGCGCGCAGCGCACCAGTTGGAAGTAGGAGTACAGCCAGAACTCGCGCCGCATGCAAATCACCGGAGCCAAATCCTCCACTCGCGCATGCACCAGCTTGTAGTTGGCCACCAGGCGCCCGCTGTCCAGATCGGTCAGCACCCCGGCTTCGACCAGCTTGTTCAGCTCTTCCACATTGGCGTGATTGACCTGCACGTGAGCGAACGAGTACAAGGCGTAGCCCAGGATTCCGAAGCAGAACACCAAGCTGATCACCGATACCGTCATGGAGTGACCGATCATGCGACCCCCTCTCGTATCGCTTCCAAACCGCGCTGCGGCACCGCGACGGTCGCCTCCTGCTCAGGTACCAGCAGGGAGTAGGTCAGCAGTCCGATGGCAGCCAAGCCGATGAACGGCAGCACGTACAATCCCAAGAACAACTTCATCGAAGGCAGCAGCGCCATCAGCGTGTAGCCGATCGCGCTCGAGCTATACATGATGCTGAAGCAAAGGGCGACGCGCCGGAAACGCACGCCGGGCACCATCATGACATTCATGCCCAGGAACAGCAGCACGGCCAGCAGCATGCCCAGGAAGGAAAAATTTTGGTCGAGCGCGATCGAGTAAGCGGAACTCGAAAGATGCCCGCGCATCAGGTAGACCATGGCGCCGCTGCCCACGGCGATGCCGGTGAACAGCAGAATGCCGGTCAGGCGCAGACGCGGCAGTTGGATGGTGGATTTTTCAAACGCCAGCTCCACCAGGCGCGCCAGCACCACGAAACCGAAGATCACGGTGGACAGATCCACGGCGTAGTAGGCGAAAACGTACTGTGAGGATTGGAAACCGAGGGTGAGGAAGAAGAGAAGCGTGAGAAGGTTCCCGCCGAAGCTCAGCAGGAAGTACCAGCGCAGCCACATCAGCCCGCGATCCAGGCCACGGTGGAACGTCGCCCCGAACGCAACTGCGTAGAGCGCCAACCCGAAGAGCCAGACTGCAAGCGAGTAACTCACGCTTGCAGTCTAGCACCGGTCAGGAGACTTGCAATACCTATTTGGGGTGGGCCTAGCGACGGCTGTCGGGCGCCGGCCCCAGCGAGCCAATGCCCTTTTTCGCCAGCGGCGCCGGCCCCAGCGAGCCGATCGTCCGGGCCAGCGGCGCCGGCCCCAGCGAGCCAATCGAAGTCCGGGCCAGTGGCGCCGGCCCCAGCGAACCGATAGATGTCAAATTGACCATCCCGAAGGTTCCAGCGAGCATGACCATGGCGAACGTGACGGCGGCGAGAGTGGTTTTCATTGCAATTCTCCTGAAGTTTTGCGCCCGGCTGCCGATATGCCCGTTGAGCGGGACATCGGCTTACGTGGCGCGTGAGTCAACAGTCACACAGTTAAAAACTGTCTGTCATGAACTTTTTTGCAAAATTCCCTTGTCACAGCATGGCTTTTGACCAAATTCTTAGAACCCTCTAATCTCCCTATCCCCAATTTGTCACAATACTGTGATATTTCAGGCGAAGATTTGGGGATTTTCCCCACAAAGGAGGGCCCTGGCCAGCCCGGTATAGGCGCCAACGGAGGCGGCCAGCTCGCGCTTTTCGATGAATTCGCCCGCTGTATGCGCCACCTGGATCGAGCCCGGGCCGAACAGCAGCGGTGTACCCCAGTTGCCGAGCTGCGGAATGTCGGTCCCGAAGGCCACAATCCCGGTGGGGTAGCCGGGCAGGGTGGCCAGCCGCACCGGCGGTATTTCCAGCACAAATTCGTGCTCCACCTCGCCCGCCACGGCCGCCTCGACGGCCGCGCGCACGGGAGCGCCCGGGCCCACGAGACGGAACATGAGCTCGGCCTCGGCTTCGTCGGCAATCACGTTGGGTGCACGGCCCCCGGCGATGGTGCCGATGTTGAGCGTGGTGGGGCCGAGCACGCGATCATGCGGCAGGGGCATGGCCTGCAGGCGCGCCAGCACGGGGAGCAGCTTGTGAATGGCCGAGTCGCCCAGCTCCGGGTAAGCGGAATGCGCGGCGCGTCCGTGCGCGCGCAGCGCCACCCGCAGCACGCCCTTGCCCGCCTCCATGAGGCGGCTCTCGGTGGGCTCACCGTTGATGAGATAGCGCGGGCCCGCGAGCGCGGGCGCTAAGGCATTGGCGGCAATGGCGCCGGCGCTGTTGCGCTCCTCGCCCACGACAAACAGCAGCCCGAAATCGCTGACGCCTTCGGCCGCCAGCTCCAGCGCGGCGCAGCACATGGCGGCGCAAATGCCCTTGGCATCGCAGGCGCCGCGTCCGTAAATGCGCTCGTCGTCTTCGCGGCTGGGAAAAAACGGCGGCACCGTGTCCAGGTGCGTGCTGAGCACGACGCGCGGCTGGCCGCGGCGCGCAAACACGTTATCGCGCCCGGGGGCGACCGGCCACAACGAGACTTCATCCCAGCCGCCCTGGTGCCCGTCACCGTGCTGGCGCAGAAAACTTGCCGTCAGGGCGGCTGCTGCGCCCTCCTGGCCGGTGGTCGAGTCCACGTCCACCAGGGCGCGGGTAAAGGCGAACAGGGTATCGTCAGATATGGATCGCATCGTGCATGGCACCTTGGCCGGACCGGCGGGTCCGCTCGAATACATCCTAAACGAGCCCACCGCCGCGGGCAGCAGCCGGGCAGCGATTGTCATGCACCCGCATCCGCTCTACCGCGGCACCATGCACACCCGCATTGTCTTCCACACCGCCAAAACTCTGGCGGGCATGGGCCTGCCCACGCTGCGTTTTAACTTTCGCGGGGTGGGACAAAGCGCCGGCCAGTACGACCACGGCCGCGGCGAACTCGACGATCTGCGCGCCGCCATCGGGTTTCTGCGCGAGAGCTTTCCTCTGCCGCTGCTGCTCGCGGGATTTTCCTTCGGCGCCACGCTGACGGCGAAATTTTTGGCTGAGGAAGCCCGGCCCGACATCGTGCAGGCCGTGCTGTTGGGCTTGCCCGTGGACAGCGGCCCCATCTCCAGCGCCTGGCGCTGGCACGGGCCCAAGCTGATGATTTCCGGCGATCACGACCAGTTCGCGCGCGTGGAATCGCTCGAAACCTACTTCGCCGCGCTCCCGGGGCCCAAGCAGCGCATCTGGATTCCCGGCGGCGATCACTTCCTCACCGGCCATATGGAGGCGTACCGCGCGGCGCTGGCGGGAGCGCTGGCCGCGGGCTAGTTCCCGTTGATGGTCATGCCCAGGCTCTTCATCTTCCGGTAGAGGTGGCTGCGCTCGAGCCCCAGCACCTCGGCGGTGCGCGTCATGTTGCCGGCGTTTTCCTCGAGCTTTTTCAGGATGAAGGCTCGCTCGTAGGCCGCCCGCGCCTCGTGCAGGGAACTGAAATCAGCTTCAGCCGCTTTGCGCTCGCGGCGTAGCAGCGGCGGGAGATGGCGGGTGTCAATGGTGTGGGCGTTGGGGTTCAGGATCGCAATCCGCTCCACCAGGTTGCGCAACTCGCGTACATTCCCGGGCCAGTTGTAGGCGGTCAGTGCGGCCAGCGCGTCGGGGCTGAACTCGCTGCACTTGCGGCCGTACGCGCGGGCAAATTCGGCCAGGAAATGCCGGGCCAGCACGGCCACGTCCTCCTTGCGCTCGCGCAGGGGCGGCACGAAAAAGGGAATGACGTTGAGGCGGTAAAACAGGTCCTCGCGGAAGTTGCCGTTGGCGATCTCCTGCTCCAGATTTTTATTCGTGGCCGCGATGATGCGGGCATCCGACGCCGTGTGGGTCCGGCTGCCGAGCACCTCGAAGCGGCCCTCATCGAGCGTGCGCAGCACCTTGGCCTGGGTGCGCAGGCTCATATCGCCGACTTCGTCCAGAAACAGCGTGCCCTGGTCGGCGCGGCTGAATTTTCCTTCCTTGGACTCCGTAGCGCCGGGGAAGGCGCCCTGGACATGGCCAAACAACTCGCTTTCGATCAATTCTTCGGGAATGGCGGCGCAGTTGAGCTCGACGAACAACCCCTGGTTGCGCTCGCTGTGCGCGTGCAGGGCTTTGGCCACCAACTCCTTGCCCGTGCCGCTTTCCCCGTAGATGAGCACGCGACCGTTGGTGGGGGCCATGATGGCGATCTGCTGGCGCAGGGCACGCAGCGGCACGCTCTCGCCGATCAGGGCGGTATTGGCGGCGAAGTGCTGGCGCAGGTGCCGGTTCTCCTGGCGCAGTTGCCGCTGTTCCAGCGCATGGCGCACGGTGAGCAGGGTCTTTTCAATGGTCAACGGCTTTTCCAGAAAATCAAAGGCCCCCAGCTTGGTGGCCTTGACCGCGCTCTCCACGCTGCCGTGGCCGCTGATGACGATGACCTCGGGCGGCGCCGGGCGCTGCTGAATCTCGGCCAGCAGCTCCAGGCCGTCGCGGTCCGGCAGCCAGATGTCGAGCAAAACCAGATCGCAGCTTTCCGCGTTCAGGTCCTGCACGCAGGCGGCGGCGTTGCCCGCGGTGCGCACCTGATAGCCTTCGTCGCTCAGCACGCCCCGCAGCGACTGCTGGATGCCCACCTCGTCGTCCACCACTAATATCGCGGTTCGCGCCATAAGTCTGCTTCCCAGTCTACTCGGCGGCGGCCGTCGCCTCGGCCGGGAGCTCGACCACGAAGCGCGCGCCCAACGGCTGGTTATCCTCGACGCGCAGCGTGCCGCCGTTATCCTCGACAATGCGCTGCACGATAGCCAGCCCCAGGCCGCTGCCGCGCTGCTTGGTCGAGTAGTAGGGAAGGAACAGGTTCTGTTTGTCGCCGGGGGGCAGTCCATGGCCGGTGTCGGCCACAATGGCCTCGACCGTGCCGTCCACGCGCTGGGTGGCAAGCGTGAGCTGGCGGTAGGGAGAGGCGCGCATGGCCTCGGCGGCATTGTCAATCAGGTTCAGAAAAACGCGCTTCATGTCTTCCGGGTCCAGGTGCAGGCGCGGCAGGTGCTCCTCCAACTGCGTGCGGATATCAATCCCCTCCAGGCGCCCGTCGAAGCTGCGCAAGGCGCGCTCGATGATCTCGTTGAGGTCGCACTCGACCGGCTGCGCGTGGGGAAAGCGCGCAAACTGGCTGAATTCGTCCACCAGCCGCTGCAGCGAATGGGCTTCGCTTTCGATGGTCGAGGCGCACTCGCGGATCACGGCGGCATCGCCGCCGTCGGCGCCGTCTTCGGGCGGCGCCAGCCGCCGCTGGATGCGCTGCGCGCACAGCGCAATCGGCGTCAGCGGGTTTTTGATCTCGTGGGCAATGCGCTGCGCCACCTCCCGCCAGGCCGCCGTCTTTTGAATGTGGAGCAGGTCGGTCAGGTCCTCCAGCACCAGCACGTAGCGTGGCGCGCCGTTGCGCCCGCCCGCCCCGGCCG